>CAZRMA010000460.1:0-3602 GCA_964600655.1 uncultured Ignavibacteriaceae bacterium | reverse complement strand
AGCTGCAGTTCTTGATGGTGTTCAACTTCATATAATGATTGATCCGGAAAATTTTCCGGCGGAAGAAGTGAAGAAGATATTGATTAAACAGTTTGCTTAGTTTGGTAATCGGTGATCAGTAACCGATAATCAGTTATCGGTTTAATGTAATCTTAAGAATTTTTATTAACGAAAAAGGGTAAAAAAATGGCACATGCCAATAGCTTTAGAGATTTGGACGTTTATAAATTATCTCGTGAATTATCTAAAGAGATTTTCCAACTTTCTAAAAGTTTTCCAAAAGCGGAAACCTATTCTTTAATTGATCAAATAAGGCGTTCATCTCGATCTATCGGTGCTCAAATTGCAGAAGCATGGGCCAAGAGAAGATATGAGAAACATTTTATAAGCAAGTTAACTGACGCTGACGGGGAGCAGCAGGAAACACAACATTGGCTGGAAACAGCATTAGATTGCTCCTATATCGATGAAACAACATTAAAATATTTACTTGAAAAATATGAATCGGTTGGTAAAATGATAAATGGTATGGTTAGTAAATCAAATTTATTTTGCAATGTTCTTGGTAAAAAGTGATCAGTAATCTGTAATCGGTGACTTATAAAAATACTGATAACTGTTTACCGATAATAGATCACTGCAAAGAGAAGAAAGGAAAAGCAATGAAACTTATACTCTATTTTATAATAGCAATAACAGCAGCAACCTTCGCGCAAGACGCTAAGGAAATTGTGAAAAAAGCTGATCAGCATATGCGTGCAAACAGCAGCTATTCAGAAATGAAAATGACAATTATAAAACCGGAATGGGAGCGTACTATGGGAATGAAAATCTGGGCTCTCGAACCGGACTATTCTTTAATTTTTATAACTGAGCCGGCACGTGATAAGGGTTCAGTTACTTTAAAAAGACATACAGAGGTTTGGAACTGGATTCCTGCCGCACAAAAGATAATTAAAATTCCGCCTTCAATGATGCTTCAATCCTGGATGGGTTCTGATTTTACAAATGATGATTTGGTAAAGGAGTCTTCTATTGTACAAGATTATATTCACACTCTTCTTGGGGAAGAAAAGTTAGGTGATTACGATTGCTGGAAAATACAATTGAAGCCAAAGCCTGATGCCGGAGTTGTTTGGGATAAAATAATAATGTGGATTACAAAAGATAATTATCTCGAAAAGAAAGCAGACTATTATGATGAGAATGGAGATGTGGTAAAAACTTTTACAGGCTCTGAGCCAAAAAAAATGGATGACAGAATCGTATTTACTCACTGGGAAATGGTGCCGAATGATGAGCCCGGTCATAAAACAATAATGGAATACGATAAGATTGATTTTAACACGGATATTAAGCAATCATTCTTTTCCGAACAAAATATGAAAAGAGTTAGGTGAAAATCATGGGAACTTACTTTGAATTAGCTTGGCGGAATTTATGGAGGAACAAAAAGCGGACTTTAATTGCCGCAGCTTCTGTATTCTTTGCTGTGCTGTTAGCTTTAATTATGAGATCGATGCAGCAAGGCACTTATAATTATATGATTAACTCATCTGTCGGCTTGTCAACCGGATATCTTCAAGTTCATGAAAAGGGATTCTGGGATAAAAGGTCGTTGGATAAAAGCATGATTTTTTCAAAAGAAAAGTTCAATGAGATTGAAAATATTCAGCATGTTACAAATGTTCTTCCAAGGCTTGAATCATATACATTAATCTCTTATGGAAAAAGTACAAAAGTTACGCCTGTAATTGGAATTGATCCTGAAAAAGAAAACCGAATGACAAAGCTGAAAGAAAAAATAATTAAAGGTTCTTATTTAACGGATTCATCAAAGGGAATGATTTTATCTCAAGGTTTATCGGAGATATTGAATGTGGGAGTGGGCGACAGCGTTGTACTTTACGGGCAAGGCTATCAAGGCGTAACCGCAGCAGCGCAGGTTCCGATTATTGGAATAGCAAAAATTCCTATTCCTGATTTAAACAAAGCCACAGTCTATATCAGTTTGAATTATGCTCAGTGGCTATTCTCTGCACCGGATAGAATAACATCTATTTCGATCATGATTGACAAGCAAAGTAATTTGGATAAGGTAACAAACGATGTGAAAAAAATATATAATAATAGCAATGAGTACGAAGTGATGAAGTGGTCAGAACTGATGCCTGAATTAGTGCAGTCAATTCAAGTAGATAATGCAGGCGGAATAATAATGCTTGGAATTCTTTATATAGTAATCGGGTTTGGAGTTTTTGGAACTATTATGATGATGACTGCTGAAAGAGCTAAAGAATTTGGAATTTTAATTTCTGTGGGTATGAAAAAATGGAAACTCGTTTTTGTAACCACAATTGAGACTCTTTTTATTTCTTTTATCGGTGTTATAATAGGTGCAATAATCAGCTTTCCAATTTTACTGTATATGTACTATAATCCTATTCATCTAACAGGGGATATTGCCAAAGCATATCTTGCGTTTGGCCTGGAACCGATTATGCCTTTTGCTATAAATGCGGGAATGTTCATTGCACAAATATGGACTGTATTAGCGATTACACTTTTGTCCGCGCTTTACCCGTATTTCTTCGTTAGAAAACTTGTTCCAATTGAAGCTATAAGAAATTAAAAGGAGATTTAACGATGCTTGTTTTATTAGCATGGAAAAATGTTTGGAGAAATAAAAAGAGAAGTTTTATAATTTTAACCGCTATTGCCTTAGGACTCTGGAGCGGATTATTTGCCGCAGCAGCAATGTATGGAATGTGGGACTCTACTGTTAATTCTGCGATAGATAGAGATCTCGGGCACATACAAATTCACAGCAAAGCTTTTGAAAAAGAAAAACTTATTGAAAATTTTATTCCTGACGGAAATGAAATTGAATCAGAAATTAAAACAACTCCTGGGGTAAAATCTGTTTCAAGCCGGACCATTATTGAAGGTATGGCTTCATCTGCAGCAACATCCTGGGGCGTCAGCATAAATGGAATTAACCCTGTAGAAGAAGCTAAAGTTACAAATATTAACAAACTGCTTGTCAGCGGTAACTATTTTGATAATGATAAAAAGAATCAAATTGTTATAAGTCAAAAACTTGCAGACAAGTTAGGAATTAAATTGAATTCCAAAATGGTTTTAAGCTTTCAGGCATTGGATGGAAACTTGATATATGCGGCTTTCAGAGTAACCGGCATTTTCAAAACCGAATCCTCAATCTTTGATGCCACAAATGTTTTTGTAAAACAAAACGATATATATAAAGTGATGGGAAGTGAACCTATTGTTCATGAAATAACAATCAGAACAGCATCGATTCAAACATTGAATGGTGTACTAAATAATTTAAAGCAGAAGTTTCCTAACCTTGATGTTCAAAGCTGGGAAACTCTTGCTCCGGAACTGAGTTTATCATTTAAATCGATCGAACTTGAATTGAATATTTTTTTAGGAATAATTTTGTTCGCTTTATTATTCGGAATAACAAACACAATGTTAATGTCTGTGATGGATCGAGTTAGAGAGCTTGGTGTTTTAATGGCAGTCGGGATGAAAAGGTTAAGGCTGTTTGCACTTATAATAATTGAAACAATTTTGCT
>CAZRMA010000459.1:0-3605 GCA_964600655.1 uncultured Ignavibacteriaceae bacterium | reverse complement strand
TGTCCACAATACTATGATAAATGTTGGCCGTCAGCCATTTCAAGGTGGATGGTGGAGAGAAGCTTATATAGCAAATAACCTTTTCATTAATTCATTTTTTGATGGAGAAGGATACATTGATTATAACCCGGCTGGTAATCCAAACCGGAATGCTTACTATACTGGTCTCTTTCAGATAGGTACTTTACCTTCTACTTACGGCCCTGACCTTGGACGTAGGATTGTATTTACGAATTCTGCTGCATTCTTAGCTCAAACATTCAAGACCGCATGGGACGACACTGTAAGAATTCAACCTTTCGTAAATTCTGTAACGGATTCTTTCTTCACAACATTCAAAACAACTAATGGCGGTCAAATGGTAATTCAGGATACAATGTGGCTTTCATCAATGCCTCATTTTACCAAATTTGATTCAAGTAATTATCAATCCATGATTCAATTTATTAAAGATATACGTGCAGGTATTACTCCAGCGCCAGGATGGATGCAGGATTTACAAGTTGATAATGGTGATACTCTTTGGACCGCCCCGCAATGGCCTTTAGCTCAAAACTTAGCTTACAATGATGCAAGCATTATGACAGCGGGAACAGATAATCTTCCTCTTGGTGATCTTAATTGGTTCCCAGATAAACTATCTGATTGGAATACGAATAAAGATCAATATATAAAGCAAATTAAAGATATGGCAGGTGCTGAAATTGTTCAGTCAGTCGCATCAAAAGTTGAGGCTGAAGATGGTACTGTTGGAGGTGATGCTGCTGTTCAGGCAGTTCAAGGACTTACTTTCTACGATTATACAGGTAGCGGACATATTGTATGGACCTTTACTGCCCCGGATGCAGGACAATATGATACAAAATGGTTGATTCATGAAACCGGCCGTGGTCAAAGTGGCCCAGACCTTGCCATTGATGGTACTCAATTTGTCGATAGAGCACATGGTTGGGGTCAATTTGTTTGTGATCCTTTACTTGGACCGACTGCCGGTCAACCGAATGATGCGTGGATATGGATGCCAGTTGTTGCAGACTCTGTTGAACTCTCCGGCAATGGCGGTGGAGCTTTTGGTGATCCCGCTAATGATTTATTTACTTTTGAAGCTGGAAGTCAACATACAATTGGTGTTGTTTCAGGTGGATGGGGTGAAGTTAAATTTGCTGAAGTGGATCTTGTTGTACATGCTGGTACTGATACAATAAAGTTAAAGGCTCCAGATGCTGAAACTGAATTAGTAACTGCAGGTGCTGAAGGAGTTAAATGGGTTGCTTCAGGCTTTAAATTTGTATCTATGGGTACTAATGGAACTCTTTCTTTAAATCTCAATGCCCCTAATAGTGGAAACTATAGATTAAATATATTTTACCAGAATACAAACGGCACCCAACCATTGCAAATTAAAGAAGGGACAACGGATTTGATGTCTGTTAATCTTACAGGTAATACTACCGAAGATGGTCTTTCTTTTTTAACAGATAAATTTTCGTTATCCGGAGGTGATTATACTTTCGGATTAAGTGGAGGTAATGTAAATATTGACTTTGTCCAATTGATTAAAGATTCTATTGTTGCTGGTATTACGGATAATAGTAATTTGCCAAATAGCTATACTTTATCCCAGAATTACCCGAATCCATTCAACCCAACAACAACAATCAAATTTAATTTGGCAAAATCATCTGTTGTTAATTTGACTGTTTTTAATATATTAGGTCAACGTGTAGCTCAATTAGCTAACGGATTTATGAACGCCGGTGAACACTCAATTAATTTTAATGCTGCTAAGTTTGCTTCCGGTGTTTATATTTACCGTATTGAAGCTGGTGATTTTACTGCGAATAAGAAAATGGTTCTTTTGAAATAATGAATTGAATTATTTTCATTAACATTTAGGCGGCTGGCAACTTGCTTTTGTAAGTTTGCCTGCTGCCTTTTGTTTTTTATTAAACTCGTTTGAATTTGTATAATTAGTTGAATAAAAAAGATTGTCTGCAAAATTTAAATATCTTATATTTTTTTGTTAGTGTTTATCATTTTAATTTTATAGCATGAATATAAAATTTAAACAAAAATGGGGGCTGTTTACTTTACTTGTTGTAGCCATAACTTACCTAGCTCTAAATTTATTTGAATCAAAAGCAAATAAAAATGATGTAGTTGAAATTTATTTTGCCGATATGATGACCGCAGGGCATAAAATTTTAATTGATAGATATAATAAGTTAAATGCAGGTAAAGTAAAAGTAATACCGGTTGATTTCCCCAATAGCGACTTTAGTACTAATGAGAGAAAAGAAATTCTTGCAAGATCGCTAAGAGGCCATGGAGATGGAATCGATCTTTTTGCTGTCGATATAATTTGGGTGCAAAGATTTGCAAAATGGTGTGAGCCTCTTGATAAATATTTTGAAGATAAAGAACTAAAAAAAATTCTAAGTCCAGCCTTACAGTCATGCTATTTTGATGGAGAACTTGTAGCCGTACCATTAGATTTGGTTCAAAGTATTATGTACTACCGCAGTGATCTTATTAACAAAATGAAGGACAGTAAAGAAATAATTCGAAAGCTTAATAATTATATAACCTGGGAAGACTTCATTAAACTAAGTTCCGAATTTCCCGATAAAAATAATTTTTATATCTTCCCTGGAGCCGATTATGAAGGGTTTATTTGTTGCTTCACAGAACAACTCTTAAGTCTTAAGCCAAATTATTTTGAAGTAAATGGGTTTAATTTCGAAACTCCGGAAGCTGAACAAACTTTAAAATTATTTGTAAACCTTGTTAATAAATATAAAATATCACCACCGAATGTTAGCGAATTTACTGAGACTCCAAGTTATAGATATTTTATTAATCATGATTCACCTTTTCTTTGGGGTTGGCCAACATTTGATAAAGATTTTTTAGAAAATCCAATTAATATTCAAAAGCAAAAGCTGCTTAAAAAAGTTCCTGCTCCTCATTTTGCTGACAAAAGACCGGCCTTTATATTCGGTGGCTGGGATTTAATGGTGTCAAAGTTTTCAAATAAAAAAGAACAAGCAGTTGATTTTATGAAGTTTTTAATCAAGAATAGTAGTCAGGAAGTTTTTTGTAACGAAAGTGGGTTATATCCGATTGTTAAAAGTTTTTATGAAGACTCAACACTTTCTCATAAATATCCAAATCTTGTACAATATAAAGAATTACTGAAATATGGGGTACATCGTCCAATGAATGTAGAGTATACAAAATTTTCAAAAATCATGTCATACTATTTTAATAAAGCAATTAAGAATGAGATCCCGGTAAAAGATGCACTTGTCAAATGTACCAAGGCTATTCAACTAGATAAAGTATTGGTACAATAAAATGATAGGAAAAGATGACTAAAGGTTTTTTATCCAAAGTTTCAAAGTACCGATTTGAAATAAAGCATATAACAATCTTCTTTATTGTATTAATACTTCTTCAAATTATAATGGTCTTTGTCCAAAAGTCTTCATTAAAAGATTTCTTGGTGGAAACGCAAGATTGGTACAAGCAATATTCTGCAGAGCGGCTGGCTTTAATCAATTCAACAAGTATGGAACTTTTGTTTGAAAATCTTTTTATGAACC
>CAZRMA010000458.1:1316-3606 GCA_964600655.1 uncultured Ignavibacteriaceae bacterium | reverse complement strand
TCCTCATCCTTTAAAAATTTTTCGGAATTCTCAGCATAATATTCGCATACCCATGAACATTTATTGACTTCAGCAATTGATTGTGATATTGGTTTTCCCATCTCCTTTGTCATTAACTCAGCCAACTCTTTAGATCTATTTTTCAATATTTCAGCAGCATTAAACATTAATTTTGATCGTTCTGAAAAGCTCACATTTTGCCATTCTTCATATGCTGAATTTGTTTTCTGCAGAATTTGTTCTACTTCGTTGTCACTCATATCTGCATAAGTCCTAATCTCTTTGCCCGTGGATGGATTAATGGATTTTGCCATTCTTAAATCCTTTATTGGTTAATAAATTTATCATGAATATAATATTTTATTTCCTGAAACCTAATTTTTGTTTTAAGCAATTTTAATGTGACTGATAAATCGCTCGATAAAATCAGCACAAATGTTTTTGAAAATTTCAAAAGAATATTTTACCTCAAATCCTCAATGAATTTAAAAATTAAGGAAGTCATCCAATTCATGCTTTCATAATTGGTTCAGTATCTTATAGTCTTCATTGGAATTATAATTGCTTTTCAATTACATAAAAGATTTATTGCTTTTCATTTGTAAATAAATGATATTCGACATTAATAATTACATCTAAATTAAAATTGATAACTCTACAGTAAAAATAGAGTATAATATTCTATTCTTCGTACGGCCTTATTGCCTCGTACGGTTCTACCACTGATTGTATTTTATATTTTCTTTTAGCATAATCATTTTATTCAATTAAATTATTCTATTGCAAGCTTATGGAATCAGTAACTATTGATGAATTAAAAAAAGTCATGGCATTAAGTGATCTGCCTTTTCAGCATCTTGAGTGGATTTTAGCTCGTTCAAAAATTGAAGAGTACAAGGATGGAGATACAATCATTAAAACTGGTGAACCTATCGACGAGATGATTTTTTTCCTGGAAGGCAGAATGGACTTTTACATGAATGTAAACGGAAAACTGGTTTTTTACCATACTGTCGAAAATAATGATCTTACCGGAGGTGTGAGCGGGTTATTACCATACTCAAGACTTAAAAAATCACCGGGGAATGCATATGCGATCGGAAACATGCGTACACTTAGGCTTCATAAAAAATATTTTCAGGAATTAGAACAGCTTAATCCTGACTTTATCCAACGCTTAATAGGTTATATGACTGAAAGAGCACGCAGTTTTGCAACTGCACAAATGCAGCAGGAAAAAGTAAGTGCCCTTGGAAAGCTTGCTGCCGGAATAGCACATGAAATGAACAATCCTGCTTCGGCAATTGACAGAATATCTGAAGAGTTGGATAAAAAATTAAAACTTAACTTCCAGCTTACAGAAGAATTGCTGAAACACAATATTGCTCCTGAACTTATCAAGAATATTCGGGAAATAGCTTTAAATAAAAAAAATAATCATTCTTCAAAAACTAAAATCACTCCTCTTCAGCGAATGCAAAAAGAAGATGAATTAAATGAGTGGTTAAGTGAAAGAGGAATTAACAACCAAAATGAAATTTCAGAAACATTCATTGATGCAGGTATTTTTAAAGGTGAATTAGAAATAATTGCCAGCCAAGTTGACAAGGAGGCATTTCAATATATACTTAACTGGCTTGAAAATTTACTAAGCTCTGAAAGATTAATAAAAGATCTTGAAGATGCCTCCGGACGTATTTCAATGCTTGTAGGCGCAATTAAATCTCATGTTCATATGGATAGATCTGGCGATCTTTATAACACGGACATTCACAAGGATATAGAGGATACGCTTATCTTGCTTGGATATAAGATACGTGAGAAAAACATACAGGTTAAAAAAATATTTTGTGAAGATTTGCCGGAAGTTGAAGTTTATATTGGAGAATTAAACCAGGTTTGGACTAATATTATTGATAATGCAATCTATGCTGTACCGCAAAAAGGTGAAATTGAAATCCAAACGGAATGCGATAAAAAAAATATAACAGTGCGGATTACTGATAATGGAATCGGCATTCCTAAGGAAATCTTATCTCGTGTATTCGATCCCTTTTTCACGACAAAAAAAGTGGGAGAGGGAACGGGAATCGGACTTGATATTGTAAAAACCGTAATCAACAGACATAAAGGTGATGTAAAAGTTTATTCCGTAAGTGGCAAAACCGAATTTATTATCAGTATACCAGTTTCACAACAACAATTAATTGAAGATAAAAAAGATGAAACTTCCATTCATAATAATAATTGATGATGATGTTCAGGTACTAAGAGCTATCCAGCGGGATGT
>CAZRMA010000458.1:0-1216 GCA_964600655.1 uncultured Ignavibacteriaceae bacterium | reverse complement strand
TTAACCGGCAATTTAATTCCATATAAGTGGTTTGATGTGGAGTTGAATAACGAAGCCGCAGAGTTAATAAACATTCATAAAATCGAATCCGATGAGTTACCTGTCGTTTTATTTGAGGATGGCTCTATATTAAAGAGTCCTGCCGAAATTGATATAGCAAAAAAAATTGGTTTGAAATCAACTGCATTGGAAGAACTTTATGATGTTGTAATTATTGGTGCCGGACCAGCGGGGTTAGCTGCCGCGGTTTATGGCGGGACTGAAGGATTGAAAACACTCATGATAGAAAAGAAAGCGCCTGGCGGACAGGCTGGCACAAGTTCAAGAATTGAAAATTATCTTGGTTTCCCTTCAGGGCTCTCGGGTGCAGATCTGACCAGGAGAGCCTTAACACAGGCATTAAGATTTGGAGTTGAGCTTCTTTCACCCTGCCAGGTTATTGATATAAGTATAAAGGACAATTATAAAATATTGTCTCTTTCTAACGGGCCAGAAATAAAAACACGCTCTATCATTATATCTACTGGCGTTGATTATCGGACTCTTGATGCTATAGGAATAAGTGAATTGTCAGGTGCCGGAGTTTATTATGGCGCGGCAACAGCAGAAGCACATTCTTGCAAAGATAAAAATGTTTTCATTGTTGGCGGGGGTAACTCAGCTGGACAAGCGGCAATGTATCTTTCAGGATTTGCTAAAAATGTTTTTATTGTAATTAGGAAAAACTCTCTTGATTCCACAATGTCGCACTACCTTATTGGTCAAATTAAAAAAACAAAAAACATATCCTTAATAACTAGTTCTGTTGTTGTTGAAGCGACTGGTAAAAACGGGCTTGAATGTATTACATTAGAAAAGATTGAGACTGGTGAAAAGAAAACATATGAGGCAGGAGCTTTATTTATTTTTATCGGGGCAAGACCAGTAACAGATTGGATTAAGTTAAATATTTTTAAGGACTCAAAAGGATTTATTGAGACCGGAAGAGATTTATTTAAACATGAAACACTTAAAAAGGTTTGGAAACTTGATCGAGAACCTTACCTTCTCGAAACTTGTATCCCAGGAATTTTTTCTGCTGGCGACGTAAGATCAGGTGCTATGAACAGAGTAGCTTCTGCTGTTGGCGAAGGTGCAATGGCAATCAAGCTTGTCCATGAATATCTGGCAGCAAATTAGTTTAATTAAAAAATAAAATGACCTCTAAGGTTTTCTT
>CAZRMA010000457.1:0-3608 GCA_964600655.1 uncultured Ignavibacteriaceae bacterium | reverse complement strand
TCACGCTCTAATCAATCTTGGGAATTTAAAATTTAAACAAGAACAATACGATGTAGCCATTAGCTATTATAAAAAGGCATTAGGGAATGGTTCTCAAAATCCTTCCTGCATTTATAACCTTGGAAATGCCTATTTAAAGAAAGAAGAATATAGTCAAGCCCTTGAATATTTTGAATATACTTTAAAGTTAGAACCTAATCATATCGGGGCGCTTAATAACCTTGGGATAATCTATACAAAGAAAAATGAACATAAGAAAGCAGAAGCAATTTATGAAAGAGTGTTAAAGCTATCCCCCAACAATTCTGAAACAATGTTTAATCTTGCGCTATGTTTTGAGCAGAATTCAAAATTTTCCGAAGCAGCGAATTTATATACTTTATTGATAGAAAATGACCCGAAGCATAATGCGGCAGTATTAAACTTTGCCGGCATAAATGATAAGCTTGGAAATAAATCTTTATCAAGTGAACTATATAGTAAAATAGCCCCTTCAGATTCTAATAAGTTTGCTATAATTACTAATCTTGGAATTTCAAAAATGCAGCAGTGTAAAGTTGATGACGCAATTGAACTGTGGCAAAAAGCATTGGAAATATATCCGGATTCTCCGGACGCAAACTATAATTTAGGGCATGCAAATTTATTAAAAGGAAATTTTAAAGAAGGTTGGAGAGGCTATGAATGGAGGAAAAAAAGAAAAGGTTTTATTGAAAGAAAATTATCCGGGCCGAAATTAAATAATCTGGATATTAATAGTAAAACTGTTTTTGTATATGATGAACAGGGCCTTGGCGATTCAATTCAGTTTGTGAGATATTTAAAATTACTTAAACAAAAAAACTGCAAAATTGTATTTGAATGTGATCCTCGTCTGGCTCATTTATTTAGTAATTATGAATACATAGATGTGTTAATGCCGCGGCAAAATTTTGACGAACCAGGTGTTGAATATGATTATCAAATTTCCTTACTAAGCCTTCCTCAATATTTTAATACCGATATTTATTCAATTCCATTTGGACTTTCTTATTTAAAAGCTAATAAAGAACTGGCATTTAAATTATCTTCAGTGATAAATAATGAAAACATTTTAAATGTTGGTATTGTTTGGGCAGGTAATTCCAATCACACCAACGATAAGAATCGTTCATGTTCATTGGAGAATTTTGAAAAAATTCTTGGATTAGAAAGAGTTAGATATTTTTCCTTGCAGAAGGGTGAAGCATTAAATCAATTAAGGCAACAGAAATTACCAGTTATAGACCTTGACAGCAAAGGGCTTGAAACATTTGCTCATACAGCAGCAATAATTGAAAATCTTGATTTGATTATATCGGTTGATACTTCTGTTGCACATCTTGCCGGCGCAATGGGAAAACATGTTTGGCTTCTTTTGCCTTTTCTGCCGGATTGGAGATGGATGTTAAATAGAAATGATACGCCTTGGTACCCAACTATGAAATTATTCCGGCAAAAAACAGCGGGTGATTGGAAGGGTGTTTTTAATGAAGTTATTTTCGAATTACAAAAATTAATTAATTCAAAGTATACAAAAGAAAATCAGAAGACTGTAGTTTCATCAAATGCAGATTTCAATGATTCAAACAATCAGCAATTCAACGATTACCAGTCAAATCTAAATCCTCAAATAGATGAAATAAGAAATCACAATAAATCTTCGAAACAAATTTATCTTGGACTTTCTTCCGGAGAGAATTTTGGATGGGGTGTTTGCAGTAAATATTTAAGGAAAGAACTTCCAAAATTTTGTGGTACAAAAGATATTGATCAAAATTATCCTATTGAAAGGAAAATACCGGGAATTTTATTAAATGCTCTAACAGATATAAATCTTAATCCGCTTTTTCCTCACAGGGCTGATATCAATATTGGTTATACGTTTTTTGAAAATTCACTTACTGAAAAATCAATTGAGAATGCTAAAAAATATGATTTGATATTTGCGGGTTCTTCATGGTGTAAAAATAAAATGCTTGAGTCTGGGATTTATAATACCGATATACTAATTCAGGGTATTGATCCTGAATTATTCCATTATATAGAACCGAAACATGAAGACGGCCCATTCATTATTTTTTCTGGTGGAAAGTTTGAGCTTCGCAAGGGTCAGGATTTAGTTTTAAAGGCAATTAAAATTCTTCAAGCTAAATACGAAAACATTGTGCTAATCAATTCATGGTATAATTATTTCCAGTTTTCTACCGAGACTATGAAAGATTCAAAACATATAAATTTTGAATTGATAACTGGTTCATGGGAAGCGCAAATGAACCATATTTATAAAATCAATGGTTTGGATCCATCTAAAATAATTACTCTCCCTATTATCCCGCATGAAAAGTTACTAGAACTATATGCAAAAACAGATATCGGTTTATTTCCAAATAGATGCGAAGGAGGTACCAATCTTGTTTTAATGGAATACATGGCGAGCGGAAGGCCGGTTATTGCTTCATATTCATCCGGCCACACTGACATTATTAATAGCGAAAATTCTTTGATGCTCACTGATTTAAAAGAATTTAATCTTTATAAAAACGAAAAACTTTATGCTGAATGGGAAGAAGCAAGCATTGATGAAATTGTTGCAGATGTAGAATTTGCTTACTGGAATAGAGATAGTATAAAAGAAATTGGAAGAAATGCTGGAGAATATATGAAATATTTTACATGGACAGATACAGCAAAAAATCTTCTTAAATCAATAGAGTTAAAATTAAATAAACCCGTAATTAAATAGTAATTATTGAGTGGAATAACCTTTAGTAGAATTGTTAAGGAACGCATAGTTTATGAAAGTACTATTTGTCATACCTCATTATTTTAAGCCTCTTGCTGACAAAAGTCGATATGCAAGCCATTCAGCTTCTTCCATGAACATAAAACTGCAGGCACTCAATACGGTTATATACAATATCAATTCTCTCTTTGGTGAGAAGCACTTTGGAGCGGTGCATAAAACAGTGGAGATGGAAAAACTTATAAATCAGTTTGCTTTTGATTTTGATATAAAAATCTGTACTAATGAAAACGATCATTTGATAAATGATCTTGAATTTGGTAAGGAAAGCTTTGAACATATTCCCTTAAAGGGAGATCCATTGTTATTGGGTTTTTATGCCCAGGCAATTATGAGCGAGCTTAAAGGACACTACGATTATTATTGTTACCTGGAAGATGATATAATTATTCATGATCAGTTCTTTTTTAAGAAATTAGATATGTTTAACCGGGTAGCAAGCCCTCTGCATTTAATGCAGCCGCAAAGATATGAATCAGCTATTTGCAATGGTAAATTAAAGAAGGATTTTTTGACCAAAGTATATATGGATTATCAAATATTCAAAACAAAAGATAACATAGATCGATATGAACTAGATATCCTAGATTCTAAAATAATTATCTCTGCTACTACACATCCTCATTCAGGGTGTTTCTTTTTAAACTCAGAGCAGTTTGAATATTTGGAAAGAAAGCCTGCATGGGCAAATACTTTAGATGTTAATGGAAACATGGCTTTGGATCAAGCTGCAAGCAAGGCTATCGGAGAAAATTTCAGGATATTTAAGCCTCACAGGAATAGC
>CAZRMA010000456.1:0-3608 GCA_964600655.1 uncultured Ignavibacteriaceae bacterium | reverse complement strand
CAACTCTAAAACCAACCGGATTTGTTTTTTGTCCCAAAAAAATAACCTCCTAAAAATTTATGCTTTACTTGCCACAATAATGGTTAAATGGCAAGATCTTTTTCTTATTCTATATGCGCGTCCCATCGGTGCGGGTGAAATTCTTTTTAAAGTTGGTCCTTGATTTACAAATGCTTCTTTAACAAATAATTCTGATGGCTCAACTTTTCCACTTTCTTCTTTGTTCATGTAGTTTGCAACAGCAGATCTTAAAACTTTTTCTGCATCCTTAGATGCATGCTTAGAATGAAAATGTAAAACTTCAATTGCTTTTTCAACATTCATCCCTCTAATCAAATCGATTAACAATCTCATTTTCCTTGGAGATGAACCAATATATCTATGTACTGCTCTTGCTTCCATTTAATTCAAATTCCTTTGTTCAATTATTTTGCTTTTGAAGCCTTTTCAGCTTTAGTGCCAGGATGCCCTCTAAAGATCCGAGTAGGAGAAAATTCTCCTAATTTATGACCAACCATATTTTCAGTAATATAAACAGGAATCATTTTATTCCCGTTATGAACTGCTATTGTATGACCAACAAACTCAGGAGTAATAGTAGATGAACGTGACCAGGTTTTTATAATCTTTTTTTGATTAGTCTGATTTAACTTATCTACTTTTTCCTGCAGCTTATAGTCAACGAATGGACCTTTTTTAACCGATCTTGGCATAATTTAAACTCTATTATTTCCGTCTTTTAATAATAAATTTATTTGATTGTTTTTTATGTTTTCTAGTTTTAAGACCTTTAGCTTTTTGACCCCATGGAGAAACTGGATGTCCACCACCAGATGTTTTCCCTTCTCCACCACCCATTGGGTGATCAACTGGATTCATGGCGACTCCTCTTACATGAGGGCGTTTACCAAGCCATCTTGATCTTCCGGCTTTTCCTAAACTAATATTTTCTTGTTCAGCATTTCCAACCGAACCATAAGTTGCCAGACATTCCAGTCTAATCAGCCTAACTTCACCGGAAGGCATTTTTAACTGAGCGTGATCGCCTTCTTTTGCTAAAACTTGAATTGAAGATCCTGCACTCCTACCTAACTGGCCGCCTTTACCAGGTTTTAATTCGACGTTATGAATAAAACCACCTAAGGGCATTTCCTTCAATGGTAAAGCGTTGCCTACATTTATTTCACTTCCTGAACCAGATGTAACAGTATCGCCAACTTTTAAACCATTAGGCGCAAGGATATATCTTTTTTCACCGTCAGCATAATGAAGCAATGCAATACGTGAAGTACGGTTAGGGTCATACTCTATAGAGAAAACCTTTGCTGGAACTCCGTGCTTATCTCTTTTAAAATCAATAATTCTATATTTCCTTTTATGGCCTCCGCCGATAAAACGAGATGTTATCCTTCCTAAATTATTTCTACCGCCGGATTTTTTTAACGAAACTGTTAATGATTTCTCCGGAGTGGTTTTGGTAATTTCATCGAAAGAAGAATTTGATCTGAACCTTGTTCCTGGAGTTACCGGTCTTAATTTATTTATCGCCATTAGACTATCCTATTTTCAAAATCTATACTTGATCGAATAATTCTATTGTTTCACCTTCTTTTAAGGAAACAATCGCTTTCTTATACTTTGCAGTCTTTCCTGAAAACCTTCCACTTTTTCTAAATTGTGTCTTCATTTTTCCAGGATGATTTATTGTGCGTACACTCTCAACGTGAACATTAAATCTTTTCTCAATTGCTTTTGCAATTTCAATTTTATTTGATTTGGGATCCACTAAAAAGCCATACTTTCCTTGATCAGCAGACAAATTTGTCATCTTTTCAGTAATCAGAGGTCTAATTAAAATATTATGCATATTAGTTTACTGCTCCTTCACTATTCCCAAAAGTCTTATGGATAATATCTACTGCACTTTCTTGAATTACCAATATCTGGTTATTCAATATGTCATAAGTTGATGCTTTAGAAGCTTCTAAAATTTTTGTTTTAGGAATATTTCTTCCTGATTTATAAACAACTTCTTGATTACCATTAGTTAACAATAATATTTTCTTACCTGTTAAGTTTAATGCTGTTAAGATATCCGCAAAATCTTTAGTTTTTGGTTTATCAAAATTGAAATCCTCAACAAGAATAAGCTGCTCATCTTTAACTTTATAACTTAATGCTGATTTTCTAGCCAATCTTTTAACTTTTTTAGACACATCTTGTCTATAATTTCTTGGTCTAGGTCCAAAAATAGTTCCACCGCCAACCCACAAAGGAGAACGAGTTGTCCCCGCACGAGCACCGCCTCTTCCTTTCTGCTTCCACGGTTTTTTACCTCCACCTCTTACCTCACTTCTTTCTTTAGTTTTGCTAGTACCTTGTCTCTGATTAGCGAGATACGATTTTACTGCCAGGTAAATAACATGGTCATTTGGTTCTATTCCAAAAATTTCATCGGAAAGGTCTAATTTTTTACCTGACGATTTACCATCTATTTTAAGCACATCTAATTTCATTTTAAACCAATTTACTTTTTAATCAATTCAACAAAAGAATTTATTGAGCCAGGAACTGCACCTTTAACCAATATTAAATTTTCTTCAGGGATAATTTTTATAACCTTTAAGTTTGATATAGTAACATTCTCATATCCTTTTCTACCAGCCATCTTGGTACCTTTAAAAACTCGAGAAGGATATGAACTTGCACCAATTGAACCGGGAGCCCTAAGTCTATCGCTCTGACCATGGGTAGTTCCTCCAACGCCGCTAAAACCATGTCTCTTCATTACGCCTTGAAAACCTTTTCCTTTACTCTTACTGCGGACTTTAATTTTTTCGCCTTCTGAGAAAAGATCGACTTTTATTTCTTCACCTACCTTATATTCTTTATCAGTAGCGAATTTAAATTCTTTAAGAACCACTGAAGGAGTTTGACCGACTTTCGTATATTGTCCCATCAAAGGCTTACTTGTTCTTTTTACTTTTCTCTCACCAAAACCCAACTGCAAAGCATTATAACCATCCTGATCTTTGGTCCGAACAGAAACAACTTTACATGGCCCAGCTTGAATGACAGTTACAGGAATCATTTCTCCTGCAGCGTCAAAAACACTAGACATTCCTATTTTCTTTCCGATTATGCCAGACATCTTTTCTCCAAAATTCCTTAAAGCTTAATCTCGATATCCACACCCGCTGGGATATCCAATTTACTTAATGAATCGACGGTTTTGTTATTTGAATTATGAATATCAATTATCCTTTTATGCGCCCTTGTTTCAAATTGTTCTCTTGATTTTTTATCTACATGAGGAGAACGCAATACAGTATATAGAGTTCTACGTGTTGGTAGAGGTATTGGGCCTGAAACAACAGCACCAGTACTTCTCACTGTCTTGATAATTTTTTCTGTAGACTTATCAATCAGGATATGATCATATGACTTTAACTTAATTCTTATTTTTTGACCGGGCACTTAAAAACTCCTTTGATTATTTAGACACAAAAAGGGAGTCAAACAACTCCCTTTCCGGCTGAAGCTTTAATATTATTCAATAATTTTTGTTACAACACCAGAGCCTACTGTTCTACCACCTTCACGGATAG
>CAZRMA010000455.1:0-3609 GCA_964600655.1 uncultured Ignavibacteriaceae bacterium | reverse complement strand
TTTTAAATATTAATAGTTATAATAAGAGTGTGGAAAAGTTAATATTACTTAAATAGTGTAAAAAGTACCTTAAAAGGAAAGAAAATTAATATTTTAATTGTGTATAACTTTTATGAAGTAAAAAGAGACTAACATGATGTTTCTTTGTCTTGAGTTAGTAACAAACGAAACTTGTTATATTAACATGTTTTTAACATGTTATTTTTTTAATTAATTGGCTCACATTTATAATATAATGCGAGCCTTAAACATATTTTATTGAATAGTATAATTAGCGGTTGAAGTAAATGCAGCTCCTTGTTGATCACCAACATTTCCGGAAATAGTAAAAGTCCATTGCTGTCCGGATTGTAAACCTGTTATAGGGCCAACATCAATCGGATTAGTTGCATCGGAAGTAAGATTAACGGGAACGTTTTCATTAGTTACTCCCGCAGCAGCACAATTTCCAACTATTTGTGTCATGTAAACAGCAACAGATGGAGTAAATTCAAAATAATATTGCTGCTGATTATCCTGAACTAGAGAAACTGTAACAGTTACATTCCCAGTATTTCCGCCGCCAGTACCTAAACCCCCACCAAGATTTCCTAAGCTTCCAGTAGGATTTGTAGAATTATCGCTCTTGCTGCATCCAAAAAAAAGACTAAAAAGAAGCAAAAGAAAAAAAGATATTTTTACATTTTTCATTATAAGCCTCCTCAAATAATTAAAAATATTAAATCAAATTAAACTTTAAAGCCGTTCCTAATTGGAATGATAAAATTCTTGCAGAAACGTCTGATTGAACGGTTGTAATACCGAAACCAAAGGTAAATTGTGGAGTAAGAGTTAATAATTGGCTTAATGGAATATCATATCCTGCACCAGCAGTTAGTTCAAAGCGTACATTTAATTCTTTTATGGAAACGCTTTTACTATCATATGTTTTCTGCCCTTGAATGGTATATTGTTGTCTTAGCGATGCGGATATATTAAAACCAATTGAGGGGCCAAAAAGAAAATAAAAAGAGCTAGAAGGTAAGGTTAATTTAAGTAAAGGTTGAATCATAAAATAAGCCAAGCTATAATCGGAATCTAAAGTTCCTTGACCCAAATTATAAACTTGTCCGCCTATAGGTGCTTGCCCGCCAGTTTGGGATAAACCAACTCCTCTGCCATCATAAAATTGAACTTGAGTAAGTAAGCCAATAGTTGGAGTAAAACCCATGTCTACTTGGGAACCAAAAAAGAAAGTGAACCCTGTTGCTGTTGATGGCAAATCGGATCCAACGCCTAAGTTAAAATTCATCCCGGTGTAAGGGCCAAGTTTTAGGTGAAATGCCGCATAATTTTCTTTTGTTGCAGAAAAAAACAAAAAAAGAACAACGATAGAAATAGAAAGAACTTTTTTCATGATACCCTCCGGTTAAATAAAGAATGTTTTTAAATAAATTATTTTTTCTTCTACACATTAATGCGTAAAAAATGTAAAATGAGCTCAAAAAATTTTTATGAAATAAAAATAATTGACTCTTAATTTTATAGAAGTGTACGTAAAATCTTAATTAAGTTATAGGATCGTATTTTTATTGAATCGTTAATTCCCTGAGGATTAGAATTGGGACAATTAAGAAAATAATTGCTTAAAAGCTATTTCTAATTTATAAAAAAAAGTGAAAAAGTCCACTAATTATTGGTTTCTCTTCAATCTTATCTTAAAGTATTTTACTAAAAGCTTTTTGTTGTGCTGAAATAGTTTTTTCAATATCCTCGTCTGAATGCGCTGTTGAAATAAAGGCTGCTTCAAATTGCGCGGGAGCTAAATAAATTCCCTGGCTTAACATTTCGTTAAAATATTTTCCGTATAACTCGGTATCAGACGTTAAAGCGGATTTAAAATCTACAACAGGATTTTCAGTAAAAAATAAACAAGACATTGAACCAGCACGGTTTAAAGAAAAGTTTTTATTAATTTTATTTAAATTTTCACGAAATCCATTTTCAAGCATTGAAGCCTTCTCTTCCAAAACAGCATAAACATCAGGATGGTTTTTTATGTGGGTCAACGCGGCGATTCCAGCCGTCATTGCTAATGGATTTCCGCTTAATGTTCCAGCCTGGTAAACAGGCCCGCTCGGAGCAATCATTTCCATAATTTCTTTTTTACCGCCAAAGGCTCCGACAGGCAACCCTCCGCCAATAATTTTTCCAAAGGTTGTTAGATCAGGTTTTATGTTTACAATCTCCTGGGCCCCGCCTTTTGCAACTCTGAAACCGGTCATTACCTCATCAAAGATCAAAACAATGTTTTCTTCTGTGCAAATTTTTCTTAATCCATTTAAAAACTCATTTGTTCCTCTTATCATTCCCATGTTGCCTGCAAAAGGTTCAACAATAATTGCGGCAATTTGATTTTTATTTTCAGCAACAACTTTTTTAACTGATTCTATGTTGTTGTAGTCTGCCAACAAAGTGTCTGCAGCATTCGCTTTTGTTACTCCCGGACTAGTAGGAACGCCAAGAGTTAAGGCCCCACTGCCTGCTTTAATTAAAAAGTAATCTGCATGCCCGTGATAACATCCTTCAAATTTGATAAATTTATCTTTTTTAGCAAAGGCTCTTGCCGCTCTAATAGCGCTCATTGTTGCTTCGGTTCCGCTGTTAACCATTCTTACCATTTCTATAGACGGGACAAGTTCAATTATTAATTTAGCCATTTGAATCTCTAATTCAGTAGGTGCACCGAAACTTACACCATCCTCAACAGCAGCCAATAAAGCATCTTTTATAAATGGAGGATTATGTCCAAATAAATGCGGGCCCCAGCTGCCGAGATATTCAATGTATTCATTATCGTCAACATCGACTATCTTAGAGCCAAAGCCTTTTTTAATAAAAAGCGGATTCCCGCCAACAGCCTTGAATGCCCTTACGGGAGAATTAACACCCCCGGGAATATATTTTTTTGCTTCTTCAAATAGTCTTGAACTTTTAGTTGTACTCATTATTTATGCTCTTTTAAAAAAATAAATTGTGAAAATAAATTTAGTAAATATGTTGTTATAATTTAAGGGATTTGTTTGAAGTCTATTGGTAAAACCTCTTGTCCTACACTCACTTCTCCTTCTTCCATTCCAATTAAGTTTTGACCAAACATAACTTTATTATCTAACTTTCTAAATGTAGAAAGAGTTACTAGCGGCTCATTTCCTCTTTCCGCGGTGTCTTGATTTACGGTTGTTACCACACATCTTGCACAAGGTTTAACGGCTTGAAATTTAATATTGCCAATTTTAAAATTATTAAATGTGTCTTCTATGAAGGGAGTTCCGCCATTAAAAACAAAATTTGGCCGGAAGCGGTTCATAGGAAGAGGAGTAGATAATTTCGAGTTTAACTCTTCTAAAGATCTTTCCCCTATAATTAAAAATGGATATGCATCTGCGAAGCCGACTATTTTTTTCTCAGGCGAATAGTTTGGATCAACTCTCCTTTCGGTAGAATCAGGCATATAAACAAGCCTGCATTTTTCATTAAGAGCATTAGAAAACCAATTATCTACTTCTTTGCTTGATGTTTGTGCAATACAAAAGTCATCCCATATAGGAACTTCAATTTTTTCATTAG
>CAZRMA010000454.1:0-3612 GCA_964600655.1 uncultured Ignavibacteriaceae bacterium | reverse complement strand
AAACCAAAAATTGATTGCAATTATTAAGTGGATTTGATGTTCTATTGCAAAACTTGAGAAAATCTTCTGCTCATTCTTTATGATAATAATAAAATTTAATTATTACATTGATAAACTTCATTGAATTAAAATTGCTTAAAAATTCAATTTAAGAATGTTTTCCTTTCTCTATAACTTGGGGAAAAATTGTTCGCAAATAATATTTCCAAAATGTTAGAAGCATCTCAAGCTCCGATTCAAGTGCTGCGGATAAACTCGGCCTCGCGCCGTCTAATTATTATAGGATGTGCAAAGAACTTGGCATTAAATAATAATTTAATAACTTTCATAAAAATTAATTAATTTTGGTCAAGGGATTCAAAAATTTTTTAAATGAATAATTTTATTTTTAATATGAAATCTTCTCTCAAATTATTTCTATTGATGATAGTGGTAATGAGTCAAACACTTTTCGGAGACGTACTTGTTAACCAATTAGGATATGTTACCAAATCCCCCAAATATGTTTTCGTAACTGGTCAGGCAGATAGCTTTTTTGTATTTGAGAAAGAATCACGTGCTAAATTATTTAGCGGTTCGCTAACCTTTACCTCTTTAAGCGATCCGGCAACCGGATTTCTAACATATGTGGGTGACTTTTCCAACTTCCAAACGCAAGGAAGTTATTTCATTAAAACTGATTTAGGCGATTCTTCATTTACTTTTTCAATTTCGGATACTGTTTTTGAATCCGCTTATAAAAAAGTTCAAAAGGCATTTTACTTTCAGCGATGTGGGACGCCTTTACTACAGCAGTATGCAGGAATATACAAGCATAATATCTGTCACAATGCTGATGCTTATTTTCATTCAACGACGGGGAAAACAGGAATCAGCATAACTATTGGTGGTTGGCATGATGCAGGAGATTTTGGTAAATATATTGTAAATGCAGGAATTACTGTTGGAAGTCTTTTGATGGCATACGAACAATTTCCCGAAAGATTTAATTCAGATGATTCGAGTATTCCGGAAAGCGGTAATTCTATTCCGGATATTTTAGATGAAGTTCAATATGAATTAGAATGGTTTTTAAAGATGCAGGATTCGAGCGGTGGAGTTTATTTTAAAGTAACCAGAGAAAATTTTTCAGGTTTTGTTATGCCTGAGACTGATCATGAAAAAAGATACATTTATCAGATATCGACAACGGCTACTGGAGATTTTGCAGCAGTAATGGCAATGGCAGCACGAATTTATCAACCATTTAATTCAAGTTTCTCTGATCAGTGTCTTTCCGCTTCAGAAAAAGCGTGGCTGTATTTAAAAGCAAATCCTTCTATTCAACCTGCCGGCGGATTTAAAAATCCTACCGGAACATTTACTGGTGAATACTATGATGGAAATGACAGCGATGAAAGACTGTGGGCAGCTTCGGAACTATTCTTAACAACGGGTGATACGGAATACCATAATTATTTTTCTAATAATTATAAAAGCAGTGGATTGATTTCATCTATGTATTGGGGTTCTGTTAAAACGCTTGGGCTATTGGATTATTTAAATGTAAATCAGTCAAACAGCACTCCTGCGATTAAAACAGAAATAAAAAATTCATTGTTAGGTTATTGCTCAAGTTTGCATTCAAATGCCATGGCTTCAGGCCTCCACACTGTTATTAAATCAGGAGAATATTACTGGGGCAGTAATTCAGATGCATTAAACAAAGCAATTATTCTTTTATTTGGTTTTCAGCAATCAGGGGACGAAATATATTATAACACGGCCCTTGAGCAGTTAAATTACATTTTAGGAATAAATGGATATAATATATCTTATGTAACTGGCATAGGGACAAAACGAGTAATGCATCCGCATCATCGTCAGTCTGCAGCAGACGGGATTGTAGAACCTATTCCAGGACTAATGGCAGGTGGACCTGATGAATATCTTGAAGATCCTGTATTACAAAGTCATTACACTAGAGGCACTCCCTCTGCCTTGTGTTATATTGATGATCAGGGTAGCTATGCGTCAAATGAAATAGCAATTAATTGGAACGCTCCTTTGGTTTTTGTGCTGGGTTATTTTAATTATGAAGGGAGGACAACCGATATAAATAATATTCAACATGAAAATCCAGAGTCATTTAGTTTGTATCAGAATTATCCTAATCCGTTCAATCCGTCCACTACAATAGAATATAATTTACAACAATCAACAAATGTAAAGTTGGTTGTTTATAATTTTCTCGGAATAAGAATTAAGACATTAGTAAATTCATTTCAAAATTCAGGCAAACAATTTGTGCATTGGAATGGGAAAGATGATCAGAATATTTTGGTTAGTTCGGGTGTCTATATATACAAGCTTGAAGCAGGCGGCGTGAGCCTTGAAAAAAAGATGCTGTTTTTAAAGTAAGTATTTTATTTGCACAGAACAACATTGAAGAATGAAATTTTAAGTAATTTGTAATTAATCTGATAGAGAAAATTAATAGATAAAAAAAATAAAACGAGTAAAAAGAAATCTAAAAAGTAATTAATCACTTGTTTAGCATCATTTTTGAATTTTGAGAAATAAGATATAAATAACAAAATTTATACACTTCCAGATTCAACTTTTTTTCACCTCTGTTTTTGCGACTAATAAATATTGGAATTTTAAGGGATAAAAAGTTCGAAGTTTCGGGGCACTCGCGGAGCCAAAGATGTCAGATGTGCGAACTGTAGGTTTACGGTTCGCATTTTTTATTTGTGATCATTTTTTCTTTTGATTTTTACGTCTTCCCTTAACTTTATTTCAATTAAACTGTTATCCTACTTCGATTTAACTAAAATCGATTTTAATTAATGATTATCTCTTGACGAAATAATAAAAACAATAATAATATCAGGACTTTGAAAAAGACAATCTTTAAAGATTTTTAATTGCAAAGTGCTAAATATTTTAAATCAAATAAAAAAAGTAGGTAATTCAGATCCCAAAATGCTAGATATATTTCTTTCCAACTATAATAATTTAGAATTTTAAAGAAGCAAAAGTATTATGGAATCATTTAATGAAATTAAGAAGGCGGGTGATAAAAGAATTGAGAAAACGTTTTATCTCACTGGAAATCGATTATTTATGTAAGAAATTTATTAAACACTCATAGGTCAATACCCCAGAACAATCTTTGCAGGAATCTCATTAATTTTTATTTCGCTGTTTTCGAATTTGTTAACAGTATTATCATTTATGGTTACACTTTTTATTGGTTTATCAATTGGTGATTTTATAATTATTTGTCCTTCCGGTATGGTAATATTACCTTTAAGACTTATAATAATCCTATTGTCGCGTTTTTGAATTTGATAAGAAATAATTCCATACTGTGTTGCAAAATTATTAACTGCCAAGCCTTGAGGTCTTTCGAGCCATTCAGATTTTATTCCGGCACCTAAAACTAATGAGCTATCGCTTTCCCGCTCATAACCAAAAATTGATCTTACTACAGTTATATAATCTGAACCTACCCAGGTGTGCGGCATATCCCCGATATATTTAGGTTCATTCCTGTTTTTCCAAACGACCTCAGCCCAGTGATTCCATTCTTTGGGCCGTTGATCACTAAAGAAAAAATCTAATAGT
>CAZRMA010000453.1:0-3625 GCA_964600655.1 uncultured Ignavibacteriaceae bacterium | reverse complement strand
TGACAAACGAAGCAAAAGGCTGGCTGGCTAAACTTGGTTATGATGTTAGCTACGGCGCGAGGCCGCTGAAGAGAACGATACAGAAATATCTCACAAACCCGCTCTCGCAGGAACTGCTGATGGGCAATTTTGGTGACGGAGATACGATTAAAGTTTCGCAGAGTAAAGACGCGGGATTAGTTTTCAAGAAGAAATAAAATCATATTCTTGCCCCGGGCTTTAGCCCGGGGAAGAATAAAAAAAGACACAGGACTTTAGTCCCGGTATTTATTTAATAATTGTGGCTAAAGCCAAAAAGTTCTTAGTTATAAATTTATTCCCCGACCTGAAGGTCGGGGCAAGTAAAGGCAATGGCCTGGCCGAAGAAGGAAAACTAAAAGCGGTGCTTGACAAAACCTATACGCTGGTAGAAATAGTTGAGGCGCACAGGTAAGTTGAGAAAGGACATAAGAATGGGTACATGTTGATTATGTGTAATTTGAAAATTACTATAAATAGGCGGGTCGTTTTATTCCAGACCACCCAGCATCTTTCTACCATTATATTTTAATGAGACCAATGTTTTTAATATATTATAAGAACAAATAAAATTATAATCATTTAAGTAAATATTTTATGGCGGCTACACCAATTGAAATAGAAAAAATTAGAGAATTTTTTAAAGATTACACCGAAGTAAATTATGTTGATCGTGGTGGGTTTAAACTAGTTTATAAAGGAAAACAAGATGACAAAAAAGAAGCTATAAAACTTGTCATGTTACCAAATGAAAAGGATTTTAATGTCCCAGATGAATTAAAAAAAGATCTTATTGAGGAATCTAAAAAAAGAATTATTAGAGAGTTAGAAATCTTAGAAAAAAGTAATTCGCCTTATATTGTTAAGCTTGGAAAACTTAAGCCAAAAGAAGGTAAGATTGATGATAAACAATTCATTTTTTATTCTGAGGAATTTTTGGAGGGTGAAAATTTAGACGCGTTAATTAAAAAAAAATATACCCCCACCCAGAAAGAATTAATTGATCTATTGATATGCTTGCTTAACGCTGTTGATAACCTATGGAATGAATTTAATGCAGTTCATCGGGATATTAAACCTTTAAACATTATAAAAACTAATAATCCAGATCGCCCCTTTATATTACTTGATTTCGGGATAGCTTATATTGTTAATGAAACACCTCTTACAATAGATCCTGGCAGCAGATTACCACCAGGAACAACTAAATATTTAGCACCTGAGATGCTTTCACCTGGCTTTCGTGGAAATCTAGATTTTAGAAGTGATCTCTACACTATTGGTGTTACAGTATATGAATATGCCGCAGGAATTCATCCTTTAGCTAAAAATGATGACGATTTTTTAAGAACATTGTCTAGAATCGTTACAGATAAACCTAAATTGCTCCAAGAATATAGAAAAGATCTCTCAGAAGAATTTTGTGCGGTAATTAATCAACTTATTAAGAAATTAGTTGCCTTAAGGCCTTCAAACATTAAAAATTTAATAAGAAGCATTGAGAAATTAAAATGAAACTATATGCACAACATGGGTATGGAGAAGGCGAAAAGATTTTAAATGGCTTGGGATCAAATTATATTGATGGGGTTGTCTTTAGCCCAAGAGACATTACACCTCAAAATCTAATAGCAAAATTACAAGATTATAGTGAGCGATTTCCTCAAAAAGAGTTCCTTGTGGACCCACAATATTATACTTGTGTCCTAGGAGCACATCCCAATCTAAACATTGGGAAACTTTCTGAATATCAGTCTTACTATTTCAATTTTGAAACCAAAAACAGATTGGAAATTGAAAATAATGTGTCGGAAATATTAGAAAGGTCCATAAATTTTCAACATGATTTGCCTACTACATCCATTATAGCACCCAATATTCTAATACCACGTTCTTTCGATTCCAGGGAGGCTGTTATTGCTAAAAACTTTATTCGGTTAGCAAAAAGCTCATATTCTGTTAAAGAAAACCCAAAACCACTGTATTGTTCTTTAGTTATTTCAAGTGATGCTATAAGAAATATCCAGGATCTTCAAGAATTCCTAAGCGATATAACAGTAATTGATAATCCACCTGATGGTTTTTATATCATTATATCGTTTGGAAGTAGCGATGCAAGAGCTGAGGTATTTAATTCAGACATAATATCATCTTGGATGTTGATAAATTACAGTTTAAGAATAAATGAATTTAAAATTATTAATGGATATTCTGATACAATATCACCTTTTTTAACAAGCGTTGGAGCCAACGCCTGTTGCTCTGGTTGGTGGTCAAATTTGAGAACTTTTTCAATGGAAAGATTCACACCTAGTAATGCAGGCGGCCGTCTACCAATTCAAAGATATTTGAGCTTGGGGTTACTAAATAGAATTACGTTTTATGAGTATGATACTTTAAGAGATAGAGTTCCAGGAATAAAAAATAATTTGACCACTGACAATATTTTTGAAATTGAAAATGCAGAACCCGAAAGAGCGCGGGAGGTATTGCAGAGTTGGGAAGCATTAAAAACTTTAATTTCACAATTTTCAACAAAACGAATTAAAGATAATCTTGACAATTTAAATTTGCATATAGACAACGCCTTAAATCTTTATACTAGCATTAATGCAGTATTGCCTTCATTAGACTCAAAATCTAATTTTGATCATTTAGATCCCCTCAAATACGCATTGTCGCGATTTACTCAGATAACTGAGATCTAATTTTTTTATAAATTGATGAAAGAACTTTTTGCTTGGCGTTGTAATTTAATGGTTTGTGAAATCTTGGGGTGAATATTTTTTCTAGTGTATTTCGATCTTTATCGAAAGCCCATAAGCCAATATTCAACTCAACAAATATATTTCGGTTAAGTTTTGCAGTTCCTACATTTTTTTTAGGTAAAATCACGATAACTCGATTTGAATAATACTTATATCTAATTGCTTGTTTTATTGCCTTTTTCCAATCTCTAATTTTAACTTCATAAGTTGTAATATATCCACTCAACAAACGGTTCTGGGGTCTGTATTTATTATCGGAATAGTCGAACATCATAAGATCAGCAATTCCATATCCATTTAAATTAATTTCCCTTAAAAATATATGTTTTCTTTTAGAATTCTTAAAAGATGAGGAACTTGTATACCACCTTAAAAAGGAAAAAAGTAAATTGGACTCCATCCTTTTTGTTGATGTCTTATCAGGTAGATTTTTACGTGGTTGGTAATTAGTTAATTTTGTTAGGCGAGATACCATGGCATTATCTTGATTTAACACTATATGATTTGTAAAAGATTTGTAAATAAAAATTACTAATTAAAATTTACAATTAATATAATTAATATGTTTCGTCTCAATCTTAATACCTGTTTTTATCAATATTAACAACTTTATTTAAGTAAATATTCTCCCATAACTCTAATCTCCCCACACTCCAAAACTTTTTTCTCCGGGCTGTAGAGAGCTACATTTATCATCGCCTGTCCAACTTCTTTTAATGTAACTGTATACTTCGGAAAGAGAGTTTTAAACAACGGGTAAAACGGCGCCAGGAATTTATAAACCGTGTACGTGTTTTGCAAACCTTTAATCGGCTGTATGTAGCCGGGACGGAACATAT
>CAZRMA010000452.1:0-3634 GCA_964600655.1 uncultured Ignavibacteriaceae bacterium | reverse complement strand
ACACTCCATCGGATTTGGAATACTTTTTCTGTTAGCACTTGCTTATATAGCTGAAAAATTTAAAATGAATGATTACTATATTTTTGGTATCGGGGGAGCCCTGTTTTTCATTCTCGCGCCATTCTTTGAAAAGATTGATTGGCTTCATTATTTACCAAAATTTTTAGCAGGTTATTTTTATTCTGGTACTGGCTCATTATTTCCTTTGTTTCCTTGGTGTGGGTATGTTATCATTGGTGGAGTTTTGGGTAGTTATCTTGCTAAACATCCGAACGTATTTAAAACAAAGAAATTTAGTTTTAGATTAGGAGCCGCTGGAGTTATAATACTTTCTACTTCACTAATTTGCACTTTATTCTATAGTAATTTTTACCATGAAAGTTTATTTTGGCTAAATTCTTATAGTATCATTTTACTTAGAGTAGGATTTGTGTTAGTATTGAATTCGATTGTTTCATTTATATCGTTGTCAATTGAAACCATTCCAAGATTTTTAATTTTAGTTGGCAGAAACACTTTGCTTATTTATATTGTACACCTTGTGATTTTATACGGAAGTGCATGGAACCCGGGTCTAAGCAATTTATATCAAAAATCCTTTACAGCTTGGCAAACTTTTGCAACTGCACTAACAATGATTTTGCTTATGTCAATAATGGTTTGGGTGATTCATAAATTTAAAATAAAGAATAAACAATTAGTAACTTAAAATTGAAATAATTTAAATGAGAAAATCTGAATCAACAACACCAGATCCTACTATGGAAGAAAAAGTTTTTGAACATTCGTTGAGGCCTGAAAAGATGACTGAATTTTTTGGCCAATCTAGAATTACAGATAATTTAAAAGTATTTATCTCAGCGGCAATTAAAAGAGGCGAAGCACTTGATCATGTTTTATTAACAGGACCTCCCGGATTAGGTAAAACTACTTTGGCTCATATTATAGCTAAGGAAATGGGAGTCAAATTAAAAATTACTTCCGGGCCGGTATTGGAAAAGCCTGGTGATTTAGCGGGACTTTTAACCAACCTTGAAGAAAATGCGGTTTTATTTATAGACGAAATTCATCGTCTCAGCCCTGTAGTTGAAGAATATTTATATTCGGCGATGGAAGATTATAAGCTTGATATTATGATTGACAGCGGACCTAATGCCCGGACTGTTCAAATTAAATTACCAAAATACACTTTAGTTGGAGCAACTACACGTGCGGGAATGTTAACGTCACCTTTACGTGACAGATTCGGTATAAAATTTAGATTCGATTATTATGATTCTGATATTTTGGATAGAATAATTTCAAGATCATCAAATATATTGAACATCAAAATTGATAAGGATGCTTCATTTGAAATTGCTAAACGTTCCCGAGGCACTCCAAGAATTGCAAACCGCTTGCTTAGAAGAACTCGTGACTTCGCTGATTACGAAGATAAGAAAGTTATCGATGTTGATATTTCAAAGAAAGCATTAAAAGCTCTTGAAGTGGATGAATATGGTTTGGATGAAATGGATAAAGATATTATCCTAACCATCATTGAAAAGTACAAAGGCGGCCCAGTTGGTTTAGGCACGTTGTCTGTTGCTGTAAATGAAGATCCCGGTACAATTGAAGAAGTGTATGAACCATTTTTAATTCAGCAGGGTTTTATTCAGCGAACTCCGCGAGGCAGAGAAGCAACACATTTAGCTTATAAAAGATTTGGAAAAGTAAAATTTGAAAACGAAAAAGGGGAATCATTATTTGATAAGTAGTTCTTAAAATTAAAGGTGTATGTTGTAATGAAAAATCTATTATTGTCCGGTTTCACAATTGTTCTTGTATTAGTCCTTTCCGCTTTAGTATTCTCCCAGTCAAAGCTTTACATCCCTACTAACATAAAAAAAACTTATGAAAATGGAACTCGATCTGTAGATGGTAAGCCAGGTGAAAATTATTGGATTAATTCAGCTGATTATAAAATTAAAGTTAGCGTAGATCCCCCAACAAGACTTGTGAAAGGAACAGAGCAGATAACTTATTTTAATAACAGTCCTGATACACTCAACAAAATTGTACTTAGACTTTATCAAAATATAAATAAGATCGGGGCACCTAGATATTTTAGTCTAAAAAAAGAAGCCATAACTGACGGAATTACGATTGATAAAATTAGAATTAATAATAGAAATTTTAATTTAGACTCATCTTCAGTATTTGAAGAATCATTACAAACTTTATATTTAAGAAATTTTCTAAATCCTGGCGATACGTTAACATTTTATATTGATTGGCACTTTACGATTCCAAAAGGGGATAATAACAGAATGGGGACTTATGATCCTACAACTTTCTTAATTGCATACTGGTATCCCCAGATTGCTGTTTACGATGATATTGATGGATGGGATCAATATCCATACACAGGTCTATACGAATTCTATAACGATTTTAATAATTATGACGTTAAAATTATTGTCCCGAATACATTTGCCGTTTGGTCAACAGGAGAATTACAGAACAGCAAATCCATCTTAACTGAAAAATATTTAAATAGATATAATGAAGCGCATCGCTCAAATGAAATTATTCATATAATTGATAGCAACGATGTTAAGAACGGCAAAATTTTTAATTCAACTAATTCAACAAACACCTGGCATTATACCGCCAATCACATTCCAGATTTTTGTTTCTCAATGAGTGATCATTATTTGTGGGATGCAACAAGTTTAGTTGTTGATGATCAAACCAGCAGAAGAGTTTACATTGCAGCTGCATACAAAAAAGAATCAAAAGATTTTTTTGGAGTCGATAAGATTGCAAGAGACGCCATAAATTATCTTTCCAGAGAATTGCCTGGGGTTCCATTCCCATATCCATCACTTACTGCGTTTAATGGCAGTAGCGGTATGGAATATCCGATGATGGTAAATGACGGTTCAGCATCAAGCTTCGGAGGCGCTGCCCAATTAACTTCGCATGAAATAACTCATCAATATTTCCCATTTTGCATGGGAATAAATGAAAAAAAGTATGCATGGATGGACGAAGGGATGGCAGTATTTCTACCGCTTGGATATCAGGAAACTGCTGATCCGAATTATCATCCAAGAGCAAGAAGATTTAGCTATTACGAAAAGTACATGGGAACAGAAACTGAAATGCCTATGATGGTTCCTTCAGTTTTATTAAATGTTTACCAGAGTTACCGTAATGCTTCTTATAATAGGTCTGCATATGCTTATGTTACATTGGAAGATTATTTGGGAAAAGTAAAATTCAAAAAAGCCTTGCATGAATATATGCAAAGGTGGAATGGCAAGCATCCAATGCCTTACGATTTCTTTTTTACTTTTAATGAATCAACCGGTGAAGACTTAGGTTGGTTTTGGAAGCCATGGTTTTTTGAGATGGGGGTTGTTGATCTTGGAATCAAATCAGCAAGCTATAGTAAAGGAAATTTGGAAATTGTAATAGAAAATCTTGGGCAAATACCTGCTACCGCTAAAATAAAAATTATAACTACGAAAGATACAATCTCCGCAATTGCCAACGCTGGAGTATGGAAGGCAGGTAAAAAAGAATACACGATAAATAAAAAAGTTGATTCGCAGGTATTAAAAATTGAACTTGGGAATGAAGATTACTC
>CAZRMA010000451.1:0-3637 GCA_964600655.1 uncultured Ignavibacteriaceae bacterium | reverse complement strand
AAATATAAGTGAAATTTTGTATCTCAGAACTAAATTAATCTTTACCCAAATTTATAGGGGGAATTATGAAGTCTATTATTGTTAGTGTTATTCTTACCATATTTTATTTCCAAAATATTTTCTCTCAGGGAAACGTCTACTTAGTGTTAGGTTCAGATACAGGTGTTTGGGATGGACTTGGAGTGAGTTCATTTCACAACATTTATGGTCTTGAACTTTATACTGATCCCAATAGGAATGCTTACAAAGTAATGGCCGATGATTTCCGAAATCAAATTAAAGATTCTTATGGCAATACTCTAAAAATGACCTGGTGGATGATGGGCGGAAATATGTATAGATATGGAGTAAACACAAATGTTCCCACAATAAACATTTTGCCACTTTATTTAATGAAAAAATATCATGATGAAAAGATACAACAATGGGGTGATGAAGTAAGTTTTCATTATCATACATTTAGGTGGTATGATTATAATGGAGACGGGAAGTATTTTTGGAATCAAGCTCAGCAATTTCAAGATTCGCAGGAAGACTTTGATTACACTTTAGCTCAATTTTTACTTGAAGAAAATGTTTTCCCGGTTTCATTTAGAAGTGGCTGGCATTATATGAATAATTATTGGCAAAATTATTTAGATGAATTACTCCCCTTCAGTATGCATGATGATTACCCAAATATTCATAATGACACTGAAGAACCGCTTGATAATATTTATGACTGGTCAAAATCTTCATCCCAGTTTGTCCCATTTCATCCTTCCGCGGATAATTATCAGCTTGAAGGAAATTTAAATGGATGGGAACTTCGCTCAATTTATATGGCAAGAATGGATTCAACATTAATGAATTATATATTTAACCAGGCCAAAAGTGGGACTGACCAGGTTGTTTGCATTTGGGCACATCTGCCCGAAGATAATTTTTTAGATAATATTAAAAGAATAAATGACATAGTTCATAATGTTGCTGAAAATTATGCTGATGTAAAATTCCGATATTGTTCTGCTATTGAAGCGATGCAGAGATGGATGAAAACTACTGATACAACCAAACCTAATCTAACGTTAAATGAACAGACCAATGGAGATGAAGTAAAATTTTTAATTCAAACTAACGAATCGATTTTCCAGAAACAGCCTTTTATAGCAATTAAAGATATTTATGAAAATTATTCAATTGAACCATGTGAGAATGTGGGAGGAAATACATGGATCACTACAAAAAGTTTTATAAGAAATAAATTGGCGAAAGTTGGTGCAGCTGTTACAGATACCTCTGGCAATCTCTCTACTGCTTTCATAAATATATTACCTGATGATATATTTATTGATGATAAAGATGCTGGTTATTCTGAAATAAACGGAAATTGGATTTCAAAAGCTGATAGATTTGTTTGGGATTTAAATTACAGACAAACAGATATTCAATTTCAAGATTCAGCTATTGTAAGATGGACGCCTAATATAAATTACACTGGAAATTATAATATTTTTTTGCAGCTACCCTTTAGTCAAAATCAAACAAAACATATAAAATTTTTAATCAAATCGGGGAATGAAAAAACAGAAATAAATTCAGTTGATTTAATTTCTGAAGGATGGAATTTTGTATCAACAGCTTATTTCGATTCAAACGAAGATAATAGTATTGAAATGATTGCATATGGCAGTGATTCAGTAGGAAACACGATAACCGCAGATGTATTGAAAATTTCTGCTTTAATAAAAGACAAACAGTTAATTATCCCGCAGGAGATAATTGAGTTTGGTCCAATTGCAGAAGAAGATTCCGCAAGTTTTAATCTTATCCTAAATAATCTGGGAAACAGCGAATTAAAAATCACGGGAATCTCTACAAATGGAAATGAAATTTCTTTTAACGCATCACTACCACTAATCATTCCTGGAATGCAAAACCGCGCTATTGAATTTAAATTTCATGCAGAAAATTCAGGAGCCTATAACGACACAGTTTTTATATATAGCGATGATCCCAATAATTCTATTTATCGGGTTCCATACAAGGCACAAGTTGAGCCATATTTTAAATTGGTTGATAACGGAGACACTGCATTTTATAAAGAAATTGGAATATGGAATTATAGTACAGCCAATGGATATGCTGGCTCAAGCCGGTACGCATATTTAAAACAAAATCCTCCTGCCTATTCTGTCTTTACAACAAAACTTAAAAAAAGCGGGATCTATAATATTGAAGAAATAGTCCCTGTAACTGTGAACTCTGCTAAACAAGCATTATATATTTTAAGTATTGATGATATTGATGTAGATTCTACATTCGTAGATCAAAATGAGGGAAGCGGTGATTGGAAAATAATTGGGAAATCATTTTTGCCTGCTAATGTAAAAGTAGCATTAAAAATTGTTGACTCAGGCGAAAACACTTCCAATGTCGTATTGAGAGCAGATGCCATTAAATTTTCTTTAGAAAAGGAAATTTCACAGGTTGAAAATGATAACAAGAAAAACATTCCTTTTAATTACGAATTAAGCCAAAATTATCCAAATCCTTTTAATCCTTCCACAATTATAAGATATTCAATACCACAAAGTAATAAGGTTCTGGTAGAAGTATTTGATATTTTAGGTAGGAAAGTAAGAACTTTGGTTAATAAAATTCAGCAGCAAGGTTCATATCAGATACATTTCAATGCAGCAGATCTATCAAATGGAATTTATTTTTATAGGATAACTGCCGGTAAGTTTTCTGCAACAAAGAAAATGATTCTCTTAAAATAATTGGATCATATATACTAATGAAATAGGTCTATTTTTTTAATATCTTTGGAAAAAATTTTAAAAAATATTTATGCTTATATATAATACACTTACGAAAAAGAAAGAAGAATTTAAACCACTAAATCCGCCAAACGTAAAAATGTACATCTGCGGGCCAACAGTATATGATTACTTTCATATTGGAAATGCTCGCACGTTTGTTATGGCTGATATAATTAGAAAATACCTTGAATACAAAGGTTACAAAGTAACTTATGCTATGAATTTAACTGATGTAGATGACAAGATTATTAAAAAGTCTATTTCAGAAAAGGTTGATTCAAAAGAGGTTGCAAATAAATATGTAGCTGCATTTTTAGAGGATATTGAAAAATTAAAAATCAAAAAAGCAACCATCTATCCTAAAGCCACAGAGCATATGGCTGACATTGTATCAATGGTTGAAAAATTAGTTGTAAATGGTTCAGCCTATAACGTTGAAGGCAATGTTTTTTATGATGTAAAAAAATTTAAAGGTTACGGAAAATTAAGCGGGAAAAAAATTGATGAATTGGAATCAGGCTCAAGGGTTGAAATAAATGAAGAAAAGCATAACCCTTTGGATTTTTCATTATGGAAAAAAGCAAAAGAAGGTGAACCTTTTTGGGAAAGTCCGTGGGGTAACGGAAGGCCTGGCTGGCATATAGAATGCTCTGCAATGAGCTGCAAACATTTAGGTGAAACTTTTGATATTCATGGCGGAGGTAATGATTTGATTTTTCCCCATCATGAAAATGAAATTGCACAGAGTGAAGCTGCAAACAAAAAGACTTTTGTTATTTATTGGATTCATTTTGGCTTTTTAAATATTAATGATGAAAAAATGTCAAAATCGC
>CAZRMA010000450.1:0-3639 GCA_964600655.1 uncultured Ignavibacteriaceae bacterium | reverse complement strand
TATTAAACAAGAATAATTTAGATGCCGGAATTTTTCCGGCATTTTTTATAAGTACTGCAATTATCTCTCCTTTTGATTATTAAAGTAAAATACCTGCCAAATCAACCAATATTAAACTATTATTAAAAATAAATTTTTACACGGAAAAAATCTTTTAAAAAGCATATATTGTCTGTCCAATAAATTTAAAGTTTGTATGCAGCCGAAAGAATTATTAAAAAAATATAATGATCCTAAAAATTTTTTCAACCGGGATTTAAGCTGGATTGAATTCAATCGCCGTGTGCTGGAAGAAGCATTAGACCCTGAACAGCCGCTTCTTGAAAAAGTAAAATTCATATCAATTTTTCATTCCAATCTTGATGAATTTTATATGATTCGTGTTTCCGGTTTAAAAGAACAAATTGTTGCGAGTGTTCTAGAACCATCTATCGATGGGCTTACTCCAATTGAGCAGCTCCAGAAAATTGAAAAGTGTGTTCCATCAATGCTTAAAACGGTGATGGATTTATGGACAAATGAAGTTGTTCCTTCATTAAAAGAAAATAATATTGAAATTGCACTATATAAGGATCTTTCTGAAAATGAGAAAAACATTCTAACTGAATATTTTAAAAAAGAAATTTATCCTGTTTTAACTCCGCTTGCTTTTGATCCAGGGCGTCCATTTCCATATATCTCAAATCTAAGCTTAAGTCTGGCTATTCTTATTAGAAAGCCCAACGGTGAGAATCATTTTGCCAGAGTAAAAGTACCCAGTATTCTTCCAAGGCTCTTGCAAATTGATAAGATAATTGAACCTAATAAGAGAATACAAACGAACGGACAATTCGGTGCAAAATTTGTTTGGCTCGGAGATATTATCAAGCATAATCTTTCCCTGCTTTTTCCTGGATTGGAAATTGTTGAAGCACATCGATTTAGAATAACACGTGATACTGATATTGAATTACAAGAAGATGAAGCCGATGATCTTTTAAGTGTGATTGAAGAAAATATTCGTCAACGTAGATTTGGAAGCGTAGTGCGACTGGAAGTTGCAAGTAAGATGCCTGACTTTATGCTTGATACTCTTATGGAAAATTTATTAATATCTCGAGAAGATGTGCATATCGTTAATGGCCCTTTGGGCTTAAGCGATATAATGTCACTTTATGATTTACCACTTCATCAATTAAAAGTAAAACCATATTATCCTGTTATCCCTAAATCTTTTGAAGAAGAAGAGGATATTTTTACAACTGTTAGACAAAAAGATATTCTACTTCATCATCCATACCATTCATTTACTCCTGTAATTGACTTAATTAAGCAAGCGGCAAAAGATCCTGACGTGCTTGCAATAAAACAAACACTATATCGCGTTGGATTAAATTCACCAATAGTAAAATATTTAATCGAGGCTGCTGAAAGAGGCAAACAGGTTGCAGTTCTTGTTGAGCTTAAAGCACGCTTTGATGAAGAGAATAATATTTTTTGGGCACGTGAGCTTGAAAAAGTTGGGGTTCATGTTGTCTATGGGTTAGTCGGTTTAAAAACACATGCCAAGATGACGTTGGTGGTTAGAAAAGAATTTGATGGTGTAAAAAGATATGTTCATCTTTCTACCGGAAATTACAATGTCTCTACAGCAAAGCTTTATACTGATTTAGGCCTATTCACATGCGACAATGATATATGTACTGACGTTGCCGATATTTTTAATTACCTTACAGGATACTCAAAACAAACAAACTTTAAAAAATTAATTGTTTCTCCAATTAATATGCGCTCAAAGATAATTGATTTAATATTCCGGGAAATAGAAAACAAAAACGGCGGCGGCGAAGGAAAGATTATATGGAAACTCAATTCACTTGTTGATCCTGCTGTAATTAGTGCTTTGTATGAAGCTTCAAATAATGGCGTGCAAATAGAATTAATTGTAAGAGGAATTTGCTGTCTTGTTCCCGGTGTGGAAGGATTAAGTGAAAATATTAAAGTAATAAGTGTGGTAGGTAGATATCTAGAACACAGCCGGCTTTTTTATTTTTATAATAACGGCAATGAAGATATATATTTGAGCAGTGCCGATATGATGCAAAGAAATCTTGATAGAAGAGTTGAAATTGCATTTCCCATTGAAGATAAAAAAATAAAAGAAGATCTATTAAAGACTTTAATAAGAATTTCTCTTAAGGATAATATTAAAGGAAGGTTTTTAAATAGCGATATGACTTATTCCAGATTAAAAATTGAAAATGGTGATAAGAAGATTGACTCACAGGAATGGCTTATGAGTCAGACATTAAAAAAATCTGGGAACTATTCAAAGACCAAAATATCTCGTTAATATTTTGGTTTTTACAATTAGTTATAAATATTAAAATACTTTTGAATTAATTTGAAAAGCAAAAGGATTACAAATGAGTGACATAACAAAAAGTGGAATATTAAATTCATTTAAAAAAGTTGACGATAATAACTTCAGTAAGGATCTATTAACTCTAAATTCAATAAAAAATATTGAAACAAACGATGATGATTTAACTGTTGATTTTGCACTGCCGATTTCTCAAGCAAGCGTTACTGATGAATTAAAATCAAAATTTATCAAAGCAATTAAAAATGATTTCCCTGAGGTTGGTGAGATAACAATAAATATACAAGCTAAAGTTGCTGCTCATCAAGATCAGAAAAAAGATTCAATATTACCCGGAGTTAAAAACACGATTGCCGTTGCCAGCGGAAAGGGCGGAGTTGGTAAAAGTACAGTTGCAGTAAATATTGCAGTTGCATTGGCTAAAGATGGCTACCAGGTTGGATTAATTGATGCAGATATTTATGGACCAAGTATTCCACTAATGATGGGAATTAAGGACAAACCGCAGGTTTATCAGAATAACCAAACTAAAAAAATGATACCTCTGGAAAACTTTGGCGTTAAATTAATTTCAATTGGCCTTTTAATCGATGATAATGCCCCGGTTATTTGGAGAGGGCCGATGGCAAGCGGCGCAGTTAAACAATTTATGACAGATGTTGATTGGGGCGAGTTGGATTATTTGATTTTTGATATGCCTCCAGGAACCGGAGATATTCAGTTAACTTTAGTTCAAACCATTCCGCTAACAGGTTCGGTGATAGTAACTACACCGCAGGAAGTTTCTTTAATCGATGCTCGAAAAGCATTAAAAATGTTTGCTCGAGTAAATGTTCCCGTGCTCGGAATAGTAGAAAACATGAGTTACTTTATTGCTCCGGATACGGGTAAGAAATATGATATCTTCGGAAGTGGCGGAGGAGAAAAAATTTCAAAGGAATTAAATGCACCATTTATTGGTGGAATTCCTATTGATCCCCGTATCAGAAAAGGAGGCGATAGTGGTATTCCTATTGTTTATGATATTCCTGATTCCGATGAAGCAAAAATAGTAACCCGAATATCAAGAAATTTAGCAGAGCAAGTAAATCTTAATAATCTAAAAGACAATTCTAAAGTTGAAATTCTTCTTGAAGACGATGAATAATTTTTAGATAAGATAATTGTTTGACATAATTTTAATTTTTAGCTAAATGGAAACAGATACTTTTTTTCGTAACCATTTTTTTGAAAAATGTAATTGAACATGCTTAAGAAATAAATTTATGAAAGATGAA
>CAZRMA010000449.1:0-3639 GCA_964600655.1 uncultured Ignavibacteriaceae bacterium | reverse complement strand
TCAGCCTTTGCTGTTCGAGCATCAATATTTTATAACCAGGGAAAAGAAGCGCGAAGATATTTTATGGGAGGAAGCTGGGATTTACGCGGCTGGCCAAGATGGTCAATACGTGGGGAAAAACTTTGGATATCATCTGCCGAATTTAGATTTCCATTGATTGATCAAATCAGCATTAGATTTCCTTTTTTTGGACTTGGATTTTTTGGAATACGAGGTGCGGCATTTATCGATGCCGGGGGAGCATGGGATAAACAATATAGAAGCACGCTTGGAAGTGTCGGTGGCGGCTTAAGAATGAATCTTTTTGGCGCAATTGTGCTTAGATACGATATTGGTAAAAAGATTGAAAATGATTTTCGGCAATTTCAACCTGGGTTATTTTATCAATTTTTCTTTGGATGGGATTTTTGAAAATCAAAAAATGCGAAACAGCAGCAGCTACTTTTAAAATTATTTTAATTCTTGGTTTTATTTTGCTTTCTGGCTGCACCGCTTCTAGAATTCAATTTGATGTTAAACATGATAAAAATCCTTATACCATGTATGGAGAGGTCCCTTCACGAAATTTTTATTTCCCAGTGGAATTTAGTGATTCGCTTATTAAAAAATGGGAAGCAGATATAAATGGAAATTTTCCTAATTCTTCTGTAAGCATTTACAGTAATTTAGTATTTGTTAATGATCTATCAGGCAGAGTTTATTGTTTTAATATCGATAACGGAAAAGACGTCGGACATTTAAAGCTGGGCAGCGGAGTTTTTACAACTCCTATAATTAATAACTTTATAGTAATTGCAGTTTCTGCAGAAAGAAAAGATAATGAATCAACTTTGCAGTATTATGATTACAAACTTGGGAAATTACTGAAAAAAAGTACTGTCCCAGGCCGGGTTATTACTGAATTAATTAAAGTTAATGATGGAATAATATTTACTACTGATCATGGCACAGTTTATAAATATAATTTTAATGCTTTTCAAGATTGGAAATGTGAAACTAAAAAAATAACTCATTCTTCTCCGGCGTCGAAATATAATTTAATTGTTTTTGGCAATGATGATGGCGAGATTACTGCAGTTGATGCAGAAAAGGGAAAACTAAAATACCGGGTTAAAGTAGGCAAACCATTTTTCTCATCTCCGACTATTATTGATAAAACAATATTTATCGGTAATGATAACGGTAATTTGTATTGTCTTGATCTTAATACTGGAAAAATTATTTGGTCGTTTCAGACCGGTGGTAGAATAATCATGACACCAGCTTATGATGGTAAAAATATTATTATTGGGAATTTGAAAGGCGAGTTATATTCAATCAATATAAAATCCCATCAACTGAATTGGAAAACTAATTATGACGGCGCATTTAACACCACTCCGTTAGTTTCTGAAAATTTAATTTTGCAGCCCGGTTTAGATAAGAATTTACTTTTTGTGAATAAGGCAAACGGTGAAATAGTTAAGACTATGGCTTTTGATGGTCGCGTAAAACTTACGCCAGTTTATTACAAAAATACTTTATTCATCGGTTATGATAATGGAATATTGGAAGCATATGAATTTCAAAAATAAAATTATAACCTTAATATTTATTTTACTTGCTGCTTTTAATTTTACTATGGCACAAGATTGTAAAGCTACAATTACAATTAATACCAATAATGACAGTTCACTAATATTTTTGAATGATAATTTTATTGGAAAAGGGAATGTTTCTGTCGAAGAATCTACTGGATCTTATTCAATTAAAGTAACGAAGAGCTTAATACAATGGGATGCACAGACTATTCATGATACTATCTATGTTTCCAATTGTGAAGATCAAACTCTAAACTATACTTTTAATAATTCAATTTATTTACAAACTGATCCGGAAGACGCATACGTTTATCATGATCAAAAATTAATTGGACATACGCCTTTAAGATTAGCGATTAATAACCAAGATTTTTTACTGAAGAAAATTGGGTATGAAGATAAAATCATCTCTTCCAATCAATTAGATAACGGGAAAACCATCTCTTTGGTGCAGTTATATAATAACAAAAATCAAGAAAGCTTTTTTGATGGCACAGAATTCAAACTTCTGCTGGGCAGTTTAATTGTTTTAGGTGGAACAACAGCTTACTATAAATTAAAAGCAGATGATAAATTTCAGGAATATCAATTCACTGGTAAAGGGGAATTATTGGATCAAACACATAAATATGATTTGATAAGCGGAATAACTTTTGGGCTTGTTCAAATTAATTTTGGTATTTTAATGTATTACTTTTTGTTTGATAAATAAAATTATTCTCTTTTCTTAAATTCTAATGCACACTATTTTAGAAATTATAAATTTATCTACTGACTTTTTAAATAAAAAAGAAATTGAGTCCCCTCGAATTAATGCTGAATTGCTGCTCGCACATGTTCTTAATTGCAAAAGATTAGACCTATATCTAAAATTTGATCAGCCGCTAAAAGAAGATGAGCTTGATATTTATCGTGAATTCTTGAAGAGAAGAGGAAGGAGAGAGCCTTTACAATACATTGTTGGCAGTGTTGAATTTTATGGATTAGAATTTAATGTTAATCCATCAGTTTTAATCCCTCGTTCCGAAACAGAAATATTAGTTGAAACTGTGATTGAAAATTCAAACAAAGAAGAACAGCTTAAAATTTTAGATATTGGAACCGGAAGCGGAAATATTGCAATCAGCATTTCAAAACATTTGACAAATGCAAAAGTTTGGGGAACTGATGCAAGCGATGAAGCATTGAAAATAGCAGGTGAAAATTCAAAAAGTAATTCTGTTGGAGATAGAACGTATTATTTACAAAATAATATTTTAAATGGTATTCAGATTGATGAAAAAGAATTTGATATTATTGTTTCTAATCCCCCATACATTTCGAATAACGATTACAAAAATTTAATGCCTGAGTTAAAGAACTATGAACCTATCATTTCTCTAACTGATGAAAATGATGGTTTAACTTTTTACAAAGAGATTTCAAATAAAGCTAATCAATTATTAAAATCCGGTGGTAAAATATATTTCGAGGTAGGCAAAGATCAGCATATTGATGTTATTAAAATTCTTGAGCAAAATAATTTCATAAACATCAAAGTAAAAAAAGACTATTCAAGTATCGAAAGAGTTGTTTACGGAGAATTGAAATGAGAGTTGTGGTTCAAAGAGTTTCTGAAGGCGGAGTTTTTATCTCTTCAAAAAATTATAAAGCTGAAATTAAAAAAGGGTTTGTAATTCTATTAGGAATCAAGACTAGTGACGAAGAAAAAGACGCAAAATTTCTGGCTGAAAAATGTTCAAACTTAAGGGTCTTTGAAGATGAAAATGAAAAGATGAATTTATCAATTAAAGATGTAGACGGTGAAATTTTATTAATATCACAATTTACCTTATATGGAAATGCACAAAAGGGTAATCGTCCGAGTTTTACTGATTCAGCAAAACCGGAAGAGGCAATTCCTCTTTATGAAAAATTTATTTCGTATTTAAGAGAAATATTAGGCGACGAAAAAATTAAAACCGGGATGTTTGGAGAAATGATGAAAGTTAAAATTATAAATGACGGCCCGGTTACTATTATTATTGATTCGAAATAATTAAAATACTTGGATGGTCAT
>CAZRMA010000448.1:0-3689 GCA_964600655.1 uncultured Ignavibacteriaceae bacterium | reverse complement strand
TCTTTAGATGAAGAAGAGAAAATCGGAATTTTAACAAGTGAAATTTTAAGTCAGCGGCCTCTTAGAAATGTTTTCAGTAATTTGAAAGATACAACTAATCAAGTTTTAAATGAACTTGCGATAATTAAATGGGGAAAGAAAAACATATCTAATAACGCAAGCAACGATTACATAATAAGTAACTGTACTTCCGTTAGTGATGTTTTAACCGCTTTACTTTTAGCTAAAGAATCGGGATTAGTAGAAATCGACAGAAATAAAATCAAAAAATCTTTAATCGATATTCTTCCGTTATTTGAAACGATTGAAGATTTAAGAAATTGTGATTCTGTGATGCAAAGCTTGTTTGTCAATGAAGCATATTCAATGCACATAACTACAAGAAAAAATATTCAAAAAATTATGATTGGCTATTCAGACAGTAATAAAGACGGCGGCATTGTTACTTCAAATTATGAATTATACAAAGGACAAAAAAAACTAAAGCAAATATGCGATAAAAATAAAGTCGAATTAATTCTGTTTCATGGACGCGGAGGAAGCATTTCTCGAGGCGGAGGCCCTGTGAGTCAATCAATTTTGGCTCAGCCGGTTGGAACAATCGAAGGTAAATTAAAAATAACAGAGCAGGGAGAAATGATTTCTTCAAAATATTTAATTCCTCAAATCGCTGAGCGAAGCCTTGAAATCATGACTTCTGCTGTATTGCTTTCAACAGCACAATCTTTACAAACAGCAAATAAAAAAAGAGATTATCATTTTGAAAAGTTTAATTTGATAATGGATAAAATTTCCGAAGAAGCTTTTGAACGATATCGAAATTTAATTAATCATAAACACTTTCATGATTATTTTAGAACTGCCACCCCTATTGATATTATAGAACATATTGAAATTGGCTCTCGTCCAGCATCCCGAAGAAAGAATAAAGACATTAGAGCATTAAGAGCTATCCCCTGGGTTTTTTCATGGACTCAAAACAGGCAAACAATTTCCGGCTGGTTTGGTTTCGGTTACTCAATTAAAAAAGCTATTGAGGATAAAATTACTGATTGGAAAACTTTAACAGAAATGTATAATGAATGGAAATTTTTTAGAGTTTTAGTCGATAATATTGAAATGGTACTTTTAAAAACAGATATGATTATAGGTAAGGAATATTTATCTCTTTTTCATAACGATTCAGGCAAGGAAGTTTTTGATTTAATTAATGAAGAATACGAACTTTCAAACAGTGCTGTTTTAAAGATCATCAATGAAGAAAATCTTTTGGATCATGATAAATCATTACAGCGTTCGTTGCTGCTTCGTAATCCTTATATCGATCCAATCAGCTTTATACAGGTTAGATTTATAAAAGAATTCCGTGCTAAAAATATTTCAAATAAAAAAAGAGAGCAGCTGCTTTCTCTTTTAAGATCTAGTGTAAACGGAATTGCGGCAGGAGTTAGAAATACCGGGTAGAAAAGAAAACTGAAAATTATCTTATAGGCAGTAAATAGGTTGCTCCTAAATAAACCCCTAAAAAGTTTTCTCCATCAATGTGAAATTTTATTTCACCTATCCATTTTATTCTAGGCGTTATAGGATATTCAACACCTCCAAAGAAAAATAATGCCGCATCTAGTTTTGTTGATGTTAATTTAAATGACTGGCTAACATTCCTCATGTCATTTTTAAAGCTTATAATTTCAAATCCAACTCCTCCGCCGAGGTAAGTAATCGCTTTTGTCCCGGTATAATATTTTAACTTAAAAGTTGGAGCTAAAATAAATTCAGCCCATTTCCCATCAATATAATTATTAGGCAATACACTAGAGTTATAAGACTTACTCCAAAACTCTGCAATAGCCCCGACATAAATCCTGTTAAAAATGTTTCCAAGATCTGCATGTGCGCTAAAGCTGAATGTGTTATATACAGGGCTTTCAGGAATAATATAACCTATCTTTCCCCCAATACCATCTAATCGAATGTTTGATTGAGAATAGCTCATTTTCATTAAGCAAACAACAAAAACAACAAATAGAATTTTTTTCAGCATCTTACAATAATTATTTATAAATAGAGGGTCGACAAAATTAATAATAATTATAAATTAATAACTCCTACTTATCCAAATAAAATTTAGTTTTGAGATGTCTCACACTTTTTCAACCGGATAATCATTTCAATTGTCCGCTATGAAACAGAATCTTTATAACTATGTTAAATTTAAAAATAAAAAATCCGTACTGAATAATTTCAGTACGGATTATAAAAGAATTCTTTTATTATAAATATATTTTTACAATTAGAATCCTAAAGTTACTTCAAACAAGTGATTTGCACTGAAATATTTTACACTCCTATATGCATAATCAACTTTTAAATCTACACTTCCTAAATTATAAGATATACCAGCACCAGCGGTTAATCCATAAATATAATTAGGGTCCTGGCCTTTTGGTGAATAGGCATAACCAGCTCGTAAGAACAAAGTTTTATTATAACTGTATTCTCCGCCAAGGTCATATAAGTCCCCAAAGAAATTATTATTCTGGTAATTTGCAGATAGTTGAACTGAATTCAAATCATCTACTAAGGGTTTATAACCGAATCCTAATTCAAAAGAAGCAGGAAGATCAAATGTAGCCGCATTAATTGAATAGTAACTTGGCCCGCGGTTGAATGCAGTTGTTGTGCTTGAAGTCGATCCTGTCGGTGAAGCTTGAACTAATAATCCTGATCCGCCAAATGACATCTGAGGGCCAATGTTTTTTATAACCAGGCCAAAACTCAATCCATCGATATCGCCAAGGTTATTGTATTGAAGGCCTGCATTAAACGCAATACCAGACGCACTAACTTGAGCGAGCGTTTCCGATAGATAATTAAATGTTACTCCAATCGCAATTCGATCAGTAAGTTCACGTGAATATGAAGCTCCTGCAACAATGAATTGCGGAGTATATGTTTGTCCTGTTCCATCAGGCTGCTCATTCGTGGTAATAGGGATGGCATCTATATTTAGAGATTTTAGAGATAAAGAAACTATTCCAAAGCTTTCAAAGTTAGCTGCAACCGCGCCATATTCTACTCCGATATTTGCGATATAATTCATGTGTGAAAATGTAGCGACCGCAGAACTTTTAATGTGCGAGACACCAGCAGGATTCCAAAATAAAGCGTCAAGCCCGGTTGAATTTGCAATGTTTGAACCCGACAGAGCCATGCCTTGTGCACCTACCGGGATAAGTAATTCAGTAGCTCCACCAGTTCCATTTCTCGGCCCCCCTCCTGCAAATACACTATCAATCCCTAATAGGAAGATAGATAATACAAATAATATTCTATATGATATTTTCATTTTAACTCCTTAAATTTTAAACTTCATTAAAAGTGATCCGGTATCTGTTGTTCCTGGATAATTGTGAATTTTAGTATTTTTGTTGCACCTACTTTTGGCATATCTATGTAAGCTAAATATAAACCGCTAGCTACAGGCAGCTGAGATTCGTTTGTTAAATCCCATTTTTCAAATTGCCCATTGGTATGATTTATCATCTTAACTTGTATGCCTGCTAAATTGAATATTCTTATAGTAGCATCATCCGGCAGGTGACTAAAAGTTATAAACCGGCTGTACTTAGAAGTTTCTAGGTAATTAACACCGTAATAAGGATTAGGAAATACATTTATTTTGTTAA
>CAZRMA010000447.1:0-3690 GCA_964600655.1 uncultured Ignavibacteriaceae bacterium | reverse complement strand
CCCATTTTAAATTTATTATATGTTTTCTATTTGCTCTGAAGAAAGTTTTATTGTCTAATCTTTCATCCAAGTAATTTAGAGTTTTAAGAATTAAAGGTTTGTTTTCATCAAAGTATAAGCGAACATAATTACCTTCGGATTCAAATAATTTAACTGTCGATAATCTAACAAACCAGCATTTGTCGCCATCTTTTACAAATACTTGATCATCTTCTTTTAATGTATTACTGCTGACTGTTTCTTTTTTAGATTCCTGCTTATTTGAAGAGAGAACTTTTTTAATTGCTTCTTCAAGTCTTTTAGGTTCAATCGGCTTTAACAAGTAATCGAGCGCGCTGTATTCAAATGCTTTTAATGCGTACTCATCATAAGCGGTTGTGAAAATTACAGTTGGAACGCTGTCTAATTCTTCCAGCATTTCAAAACCATTTTTGCCTGGCATTTGAATATCTAAAAAAATCAGATCAGGTGATAAATCATTAATTTTTGAAATAGCATCATCGGCATTAACAGCTTCACCGATAATATCTATTTCTTTGAAGGGAGTTAATAGCCTTTTGAGTTCTACCCGCGCTAATCTTTCATCATCAATTAATAAAGCTTTCATTTTTTGTTCCTCCTATTGGAATTTCAATTTCAACTTCAACGTTATTTTCATCAATGTTATGTATATTAAATTTTCCTTCTTCACCGTAAAGAAGATTTAATCGATGCCTGGTATTATTCAATCCAAAGCCGGCTGAATTTTTAATGTCATCGTCAAGAATTTTCCCAGTGTTTTTTATTTGAATTTTTAATTTTGAATCAATTACATTTGAATCAATTGTTATTTCACCGCCATTCTGCATTTTTGATATTCCATGTTTAATTCCGTTTTCGACTAAAGTTTGAATCATCATTGGCGGTATTTCTACTTTTGCAGAAGAAGGAGAAATATTAATATTAAATTTTAGCCTTTCCTCAAACCTCACACTTTCTAGTGCGAGATAATCTTCTACGGTTTTTATTTCTTCTTCAAAAGGTACAGTTTCATTTCTTTCTATCTTCAAAGAATATCTTAATATGTTAGACAACTTCGTAATTGCATTCTTAGCTACCTCGGGATTCTCTTCTATTAACGCTCTGATGCTGTTCATTGCGTTAAACATAAAATGCGGGTTAAGCTGTGACTTTAGCGTTTTCAATTCAAAATCTTTTACTGCTGCTTCCCAGATTAAAGCTTCGATTTCTGCCTTCTGATAATTTTCAAAATAATGAACTGAAAAATAAATCAAGCACCACACTAAAACCACACTGCTCAAATTAAAAACCACGACGAAAGGAGTTATTAATTTGAATTTAGAAAGATCTGTAATGTCGAATTCAACATTCAACGCATGTGTAATCGCAAACATTAATGTGCCGATAATCAAACTTGAAATAAGAACTCGCAGTATAATTTTTTTTGGTGAAAGATTTAACCACCCGTTTTTTTTTATTATTGAACGTAATATATGTGTAAATGAAATTCCTAACAGTCCAAGCAAAAGCCAAAGCAAAAACCGTTCAATTGTAATTCCCTCGTAAAAAGAAATTACTATAGTATTAATTATTGAAAAAAGCATCCAGCCGCCAAACTGGCTTAGCCAGTAAAACTTTGTCCTATTTTTTTCAAGTTTCCAATAATTATTTTTATTCAACAGATTAATGCCTTGTAATGATTCAATACTATGTAGAATCGTAGTCATATAATTTAATCTTATCGTATCTAAAACAAAATATTTAATTATTATTTAATTGTGTGAGTATCATCATTTTCTCCCGTAAAGGTTACCTAGTTTAGTTTGGTAAAACCGCTTCGAAGAGCATATCAATCCTAAAACACATTCTAAAATTATAACAAGTAAATCTGAAAATTTGAATTAATGGTACTAGTGGAGTAATAATTTGATGTGTGGTTTGAATATTGATTATATAGTTATGAATGGATGAAAAGTTAAGAATCTTTTTAAAAAGAAAACCTCCGAAGTATTCGAAGGTTTCAATAAATAATTAACTATAGAGCTACTACAAATTTATTATATCATTATAAATGATAAATGCCATAAGTAAAAGTAAAAGAGCAAACCCGGCATTTTGAATTGCCATCTTTATTTTAATTGGAATCTCTCTTTTGATTGTCCCTTCGATAAGTATTATTACTAAATGGCCTCCATCCAAGACAGGGAATGGCATTATATTTAATAAAGCAAGGCTTAAGCTTAACAAAGCAAGAAATCTTAAAAAACTTACCCAGCCTGTTTCAGCAGATTTAGTTGCATACTTTGCTATCCCAATTGGACCGGTAAAAGTTTGTCCAAATGCAACATCACCTTTAATAACTTTAGCGGCAGTCTTAAAGGTAAGCTCGGTAATCATTGCAATATCTTGCCAGCCATATTTAAATGATTCAAAGAATCCATACGTTTTTAATTCAACCTTACCTTTAAATGGCTGAGAAATACTAATTCCAAGAATTCCATTTTCACCAGGGGTTGCTGCCAAATCAACAGTGTCTTTATCTCTTAAGACTACAACCGGGAATGATTGTAATTTATGGCTGGAAATAATTTGAGTGGCTTCATAACTTGTATTAACATCTTTATTATCCAGTTTTAACAAAACATCGCCGCTTTTTAACCCGGCTTTTTCGGCTGGCGACTTAGGAACAACTTCCATCACAGTTGGCTTTCCGAATCCAGCAACACTAAATAAAGGCCGGCCGTCATTTTTATGCGGAAGCTTTTTCCATGGAATATTTAATGTTTCCTGCTTTCCATCTCTTAAAAGTTTTACATGAAGATCTTCACCGAGATTAGTAACAAGCAATTCCGAATTAAGTTCCTGCCAGTCATTAACTTTGGTCCCATTTACTGAAACTACTTTATCGCCTTGTTTAAAGCCCAAAGAGTCTGCAATGCTGTGTTCGGTAACATAACCAACCGTTGTCGATTTGATTATCTGATCACCTTGAAAAAATTTAATACCCCAGAAAACAAGTATGGCGAGTAAAAAATTCATAAAAACGCCGGCAGATATAACAATAACTTTTTGCCAGGTGGGTTTAGCACGGAATTCATAAGGCTGCGGCTCGGTATCTGCAAATTTAGTATCGAAGCTTTCATCAACCATTCCGGCAATTTTAACATAGCCGCCTAACGGCAGAAGGCTAAGTCTATAATCAGTATGTCCGCCCCCGTCAAAATCTTTTGGCAAATCACCGAAGGTGAATCCATTAATTTTATTCCATCCGAACAATCTTTTTCCGAATCCAATGGCAAAAACATCAGCGCGCATTCCGCAAAGCTTGGCAGCGGCAAAATGTCCGAACTCATGTATAAAAACCAATATGCCGATTGTGATAATAAAATAAATTACATAATCCATTAACTTTTAATTCTCCTTTAATTCAATTCTTGTACAAACTTCTCTTGTCTGCCTATCGCATTCAAAAATAGTTCCGATGTCTGTTGATTTATGATTTTCAACACTATCGAGCGCTTTTTTAATTAGATAAGGTATTTGAGAAAACTTTATATCTTTCTTTAAAAATCTATCTACTGCAATTTCGTTTGCAGCATTCATAATACATGGTGATGTACCGCCTGATGATAAAACATCATAAGCCAATTGTAAACATTCAAATTTATCAAAATCCGGTTCAATAAAAGT
>CAZRMA010000446.1:0-3694 GCA_964600655.1 uncultured Ignavibacteriaceae bacterium | reverse complement strand
TCATAAATAACTTTGCTTGCTCTTTGGCTTGCACCGGTCTCCAAAAAATATATTCCAACTCTATCTCCTCCTCTTACAATAAAATCTTCTTTCACGCCGTATTTTCTTAACGAGTTTACAGCAGCCTGCCCGATTTCATGTTTAGGCAATTTTGAAATGAAATACGAATCAAAACCATAATTTGCCAAAGAAACAGCAACGTTAGCTTCTCCTCCACCATAGTTAACATCAAATAAATTTGTTTGTACGAAACGGCTAAATCCAGGAGTTGACAATCTTAACATTATTTCACCAAACGTTATTACCTTCATATTTAGAATAACTCCATTTTATTTTTGATTATTAGATTTCAACATTAACCAATGAAATAAATTTCTCCCCGCTTTATAATTCTGGAACTCAACTGGCAATTTGCGATTATCAAAATATTCATTGTAAAACCATGGATCACCAACCGCAAAAACAAAACCTTTCCCGTATTCAGAGCCAGCCATTATTACATTTCCTTTAGACTGTAAAATTGGATATGCTTTGCCGGATAATTTGAGTGTACTTATTTCCTTTAAATAAATTTTATAAACTGTTTCGAAAATTGGATGATCAGGAAATGTGTCGAATTGACCCATTTCAAATTTATTATTTAGCACTTTATTCTTGCTGTCGCCGTTAAAATGAATTCCAAAATTTTCGGAGAGATTATTTAAATGTTCAAATTCACAATTGGCACTGTCATTCGCCATGAGAACTAAAATGCCGCCTTCACCAACCCACTCTTTAATATTTTTAATTGATGCTGCATCAATATAATGAGGATCTTTTGTTTCAGATGGAGTATCAGGATCTACGATAATATAGATATCGTAATTTTTCAGATTGTCCGCAGTTGGTGCTGTTGTTAGTTCGCTCAACTCAGCATTCATATTGGTCAAAGTTTTCCCTAGCTCTGAAAAACCTGAGTTTGTTGTATCTTCCCAAATGTAATGGAATCGTTTCAGTTTACCGTCTTTATCTTTCTTCCACTCATTATTAAAGTAATAATCTAATCCGATTACTTTTTTTATATCCTTATTGAATAGAGTTTTATTAGATAGGTAATTTTTAAGAGGAAGATTTGATTCTTTTAGTCCGTCAACCACTAAACCCGCAATGGTAAATGCACCATATTGATTAAAGTGAGTATTGTCTTCTTTGCCTTCCGGAAACCTTGCATATTTGTTTGCCGGAACCCAAAGAAATATTTTTTTGGTTCCTTCTTCCCCAAGCCGATTAAATAACACTTCACTTCTTTTATATAAATCAATTAAGTGAGTGGTTGTTTCCTTTGCAACTTCTCTTACTGCATTTGTGTAATCCCCATGCGTATTAACAAGTCTTCCTGACTTATCAAATTTTCTTCTATTAACAGGAGTTAATAAAATTGGAATTGCACCCTTTTCTTTACTTTCTTCCACAAACTTTTTTAGGTTGGTTTTAAAAGTTGTATGCGGATCGGTATATCTGGATGTGTCTTTTATCTTTTCATCATTATGTCCGAATTGAATAAAAATATAATCACCTTTATGCAGTTTGTCATAAACTGCTTTCCATCTTCCTTGATCAATAAAACTTTTAGTGCTTCGGCCATTAACAGCATGATTTTCAATTAAAACTTTATCGTTAAAATAAGCAGGGAACAATTGCCCCCAGCCTCTTTCGGGATTATCAGCAAGTGGTTTATCCGCCATTGTAGAATCACCAATCATGTAAACTTTAACTTCTTCATGCCCTCTGAAGAAGGCGGTTATGAATATAAGAACAATTACTGATAGAAGAATTTTCTTTGTCATAATAATTTGCATTTTGATTTGTTAATTATAATATCAATTCTGTTTTTCTAACTCAATCGCAGCTAAAATTAAAGGACCGTATCCTTTGAAATCATTGATTCGCTTTGGTTCACTTATATAATATTCAAAACTTCCGTCGCGATAGGGATCTCCACCAAGACCAGAAACAGAAACAACATCGTTTAGATAGATAGTTCCTTCTTTGTCAGTTGTAATTAAATATTTTTGAACTGCATCAAATGATTCTTTGGCAATATTAAAAAACTTTTTATCAAGATAGCTTTTGTTTGCACCCTTTGCAAAAGCATATATGAACATTGCAGATGCAGATGCCTCAATATAATTTCCTTTCTCGTTACCTTTATCGATTACTTGATACCAAAGTTTTTTTTCCTTATCTCTAAATTTAAGCAAACTTTTGGAAAGATTTAAAAAGATTTTTTCTAATTCATCTCTTTGATGAGATTCATTGGGGAAATAATCAAGCACATCAACTAGTGCCATCATGTACCATCCCATTGCCCTTCCCCAAAAATTTGGAGAAGTTCCGCTTTTAGGATCAGCCCATTTTTGTTTTTTACTTTCGTCCCACCCATGATAATACAATCCGGTTTTACTGTCTCTGTTATGCCTCTCAACAAGTAGAAACTGATTTGCAATATCATCGAAATCTTTTGTCAGTTTTTTGGAATCATCTATGTCAAACATAACAGAATATTGCGCATAAAAAGGTTCTGCCATATATAGTCCATCAAGCCACATTTGGTTAGGATAAATCTTTTTATGCCAAAAGCCTCCGCTTTTTGTTCTTGGCTGCAATTCAAGCTGCGTTCTTAAATTATCAGCAGCCTTTTTATATTTATCTTCTTTTGTTGCTTTGTAAAGATTTAGAACTGCTCTCCCCGTAGTAATGTCATCTAATCTATATTTTTTCATTTCATAAGTTTTGATGCTTCCGTCATCTTGAACATAGTAATCAATATTTTTTTTGATGTAATCAAAATATTTTTGTTCACCTGTTCTCTTCCACATCTCGTAAAATGATTGGAGAATTAATCCTTGCTCATAATTCCAATTATAACTTTTAGCAATTGTTTTATAAGCCACTGTATCAGGATGAAGCTTTAAAAAATTATCAATTAATTTTTTGGCAGTTAAAGTTTCTTGCCCTGAACAATTAATAGTAAGTAAAGTGATCAGCAAAAATGCGGACCACTTTACTAAATTATTCATCTTTATGGTTAACATTGTTTAATTATCTTTTTAAATTATTTAAGAAAAATCATTTTTTTTGTTGTTACAAAATCACCCGCGACTAATTGATAAATATAAACACCCGTTGCAAAGTTTGACGCATTAAATTCAACTTCATAATTGCCTGCGAGTTTATATCCATTTACCAGTGTAATAACTAAATTTCCCAGGATATCGTATATTTTTAATTGTACAGGCAATTCATGACTCGTCTCGATGGAAGGAACTGAGTATTTAATTTTTGTTGTTGGATTGAATGGATTAGGAAAATTTTGTTCTAACCTATAATTAATTATCTGAGTTTCTTTCGTGCTAACTGAAGAAACAAAATCACTTTCAAATGCACCAATATCAGGTGCTGTACCCTTAAATAGGATTCCAACATCTGTACCGGCATCGATCATTTTACTATTCTTCGATAATCTAAAAAGATCCGTAGCCCTTAAACTGCTATCAGTATTTCTGTTTGTTTTTGCAAGAGAACTATCCAAACTTATAAAGTCGGAATCTGAAACTGTAAATCCATTCCAGCTGTTAGCTACTTGTACTGAATTCGATTCGAGACTATTGGAACCTCCCCCTCTAAATGACAAGTTGTTGATTAGACTATCAAC
>CAZRMA010000445.1:0-3730 GCA_964600655.1 uncultured Ignavibacteriaceae bacterium | reverse complement strand
CAGGGGTATGGACTAGATGTTTTAAATATTTTAACTGGTCAGCATATTTTAGGAGTATTAGGAGATAACGCCGGAAATTTATGGATAGGAACAGCTAATGAAAATTTGTACAAGTATAATTTTAAGTCAAAAAAACTAATGGAGTATAGTTATGCTAAAGGTCTCGGGAATGGCTCTATAAATTTTATTTTTGAGGATAGTAAAAATAGAATTTGGGTCGGAACGTTTAGTGGCTTAAGTCTTTACAATCCAAAAACCGATTCATTTACAACTTATTATGTTGATCCGGAAAATAAGGAAGATCAGAAAAATTATTTTGTTTCTTCGTATGAAGACAATGCCGGAAACCTAACTTTTGGGATTTGGAATACTACTGAACACTATACTAGTTATTATTCATTCAGGTTAAATGAAATTACAGGCGAAGGTAAATTTACTTACAAACCCAATTATAACGTCGATCTTGTTTTAAAAAATAATGGCGGTAAGTTAAACAAAATATCGGAGAGTGAATCTTCTAAATACCTACCCAATTTTATCGCACATTCATTCATTGAAGATAAAAATGGAATTATCTGGGTCGGCGCTTCCGAGGGACTTCTTAAATACAATCCGCTTGACCATCAATATAAACTGTTTACAACCAAAGACGGGCTTCCGGTTAATACTATGGGAGGTATACTTGAAGATGATGACGGGTATTTATGGGTTGCCAATTCTGCCGGTGTATTAAAAGTTAATCCTGATGACGATAGTTTTATTCACTTTGGTAAAGAGGACGGGTTAACGAATAACCTTTTTGAAGAATATAAGGCGGCGTATAAATCGAAAAGCGGACTTTTATTTTTTGGAGGATTTAACGGACTAACTGTTATTGATCCCAAAAGATTTAAAGCAAATATAGTAAAGCCGGAAGTTCAAATTACAGGATTTGAAATCTTCGGGAAATCTGTTCCGATTACAAAAGATGGAATTCTAAACAAATCAATATCTTTTACAAAACAATTGGAATTAGACTATAATCAAAATGACATAACAATAGATTATGTGGGTCTGCACTACAAAAATCCCTCAAAAAATAAGTACGCTTATAAATTAGAGCCTTATGAAAAAGAATGGAATTTTGTGGAGAATATCAGGGATGCACACTACACAAATTTAACTGCCGGCGGATATACGTTTTATGTTAAAGCATCAAACAGTGATGGTGTGTGGAATGAAGAGGGAAAACAATTAGCAATAATAATTAATCCACCGCCGTGGGCTACCTGGTGGGCATATGCAATTTATTTCTTCGCTTTTGTCGGTATACTCGGTGGAATTAGAAAATTTGAACTTGATAGAAGAAAAGAAAAAGAAAATAAAAAACTTCTTCAGCTTGAGAATGATCGAAAGACCAAAGAGCTTGAAGAGGCTCGGCAGCTACAATTATCTATGCTTCCTAAAACAATTCCCTCCCTCCCCCATCTTGACATTGCTGTTTACATGAAGACCGCTACAGAAGTCGGCGGCGATTATTATGATTTCAATGTTGGTTTAGATGGAACTCTTACAGTAGCAATTGGTGATGCAACAGGTCATGGTATGCAGGCTGGAACAATTGTCTCTATGGCAAAAGCGTTATTTGCTTCCGGTGGTTCAAAGCTTGATATGAAAACCTATTTTAGTCAAAGCAGCGATGCATTAAAAGAAATTAAACTTGGCAGATTAATGATGGCATTTATGATGATTAAAATAAAAAACAATTCACTTGAAATTTGTAATGCTGGTATGCCTCCACTCTTTATCTATAGAAAACAATCAAAACAAGTTGAAGAAATATTACTAAAAGGAATGCCTTTAGGTGCAATAAAAAACTTTCCTTATGAAATAATAAAAACAGAATTATCCTCCGGTGATACAATTCTATTACTTAGTGATGGACTACCTGAATTGAAAAATGAAAATGGTGAACTATATAATTATATGCGGGTAAAAAAATCATTTGAATCAGTTGCAGAAAAACAGCCGGAACAAGTTATTAATCATCTGAAAGAAGAAGGTTTAAAGTGGGTTAATGATAAAGACCCTGATGATGATGTAACTTTTGTTGTAATAAAAATTAAATAGTTTAGTTGGAATAAAGATGAAAACAAATTTAATTTTAGGTTTATCATGAGGATATTCAAAAATGTAAGACAACAACTCGCTTCTGAAAACAAAGTAATGGCATACTTACGTTATGCAATTGGTGAAATTATACTTGTAGTTATTGGAATTTTAATTGCACTACAAATAAACAATTGGAACGAAAACAGAAAGCAGGAAAACAACAAACAACACCTAATGCTCGCCATTAAAAAGGAATTATTAAAGAACAAAGAAACCTTACAATCGTTCGAAATCGGATTAAACAAAAGCAATACCAAATTCAACCAGGTACTTCAATATTCAGCCGGTGCCAATCCCACACTTCCCATAGATAGCCTCAGGAAATACCTTGCTGAGATGGTTTACCGAATAGAGTTATCCATTATAAATTCTGTTCAGGAAGATGCTGTTTCTTCCGGTGAATTTGAGCTATTGAGCGACAGCTTAAAATACGACCTTTCTATCTTAAAAGACTATACCGATTCAAGAAATTCTATTTTGGAACAGAGATATAAAATTATAAATAATGATCCTGACAATAGAATAGGAAAATTAATGGCTATATTATCTATTGAACCACCTGTTCCAGAAAGATATGCCATTCATCCACAAATTCCCGAACACCCAAAATTCATATTGAACGATGCTAAATTGATAGCCATAATTAAAGATCCTGAAACCTATCTTACGCTTAACAAAATCTATGAATCCTACAGGGACGATGAAATTTGGACAAAATTTGGCCTTCTGCGAATGACCAATAAAACAATTGATTTAATCAACAGAGAATTAAACAAAGAATGAAAATCTTTAGAAACATCCGCCAAAAACTTGCTGCAGAAAACAAAGTAATGGCGTATTTGCGTTATGCAATCGGTGAAATTCTACTTGTTGTCCTTGGAATTTTGATTGCTCTTCAAGTAAACAACTGGAATGAATTAAGAAAACAAAATATTGCTGAGACGGAATTTATGGTAGGTGTAAAAAAAGACCTTACACAGGACAAGAATTACATTGAATTTATTTTAAAGAAATCGAAGTCAAAGATAGATGCATATGATTTGCTAAGTAAAATTGATTTTCAAAATAATCATAGTGAAAATAAAATTTTCGTTGATTCTTTATTTCAAATTTATTTATCAACAGAAGGAGCACGTACATTTTATCCTGTTTCCGGATCTTTTCAATCGGCTTTATCGGGTAATATGTTAAATAATTACAAAAATAAAGAGATCACCAGCTCACTAATCAAATTATATAATTCTACTTACTCAAGATTAATGGATGACAACAATATCCTTAATGATAGGTGGGATTATTTGAGAAAAAAATATATTCACGAATATCGAACAGGAAATTTTCTTATAAAAGATAATAAAATGTTTTCTGAAATTATGGATGATCTATATTATCACTATTTAATGCTGAAATGGTATCGCGGAGTGTTAAAAGATACACTCATCGAAATTGATGGAATATTAAAAAAGATAAATGATAAATTACATTAATTATATCCGTACGAAAAGAGGTTTTTAAAGATGAAAACAAAATCAATAAAAAAGTATTTTATCAAGTTTGCTATAATTGAATTATACATTTA
>CAZRMA010000444.1:0-3735 GCA_964600655.1 uncultured Ignavibacteriaceae bacterium | reverse complement strand
GTCATAATATTTATAGTATAGCCAATTACAAACAATACTATTATAGTAAGGCCAAGTGTTACCGGAATAGTGACTAATATTACAGAGCTGGCTTTAATCGATTTTAAGAATAGAATAGTTAAAAGAATAGCGAGCAATAATCCAATCCATACAACATCCCTAATACTGTTTACTGCATCTGAAACGAAATTTGCCTGGTTGTAAAATGGGCGCAGTACAATTCCTTTCGGCAATATTTTTTGAAGCTCCGGAAGTTGTTTTTCAACTGAACTTACTACATCTATTAAGTTGGCATTTGGTTGTTTAAAAATATGAATTAACGGAAGCACTTTTCCGTTGGCTTTTATCATTGTATATCTTTTTTCAGCGCTTATTTCAATTTTAGAAATATCTTTTAACCTGATTAACCTGTTTTGATAATTTAATACAACCAGATTTTCCAGGTCTGCTTTGCTATTCTGAGTGGCTTCCGTCAGTGTTAAATATAACCTGTTGTGATCGCTCAAATATCCAGTAGAAGAAATAAAATTTGATTCAGATATTTTATTGGCAACCAATTGCTGAGAAATTTTTAGATTGCTAAGTTTGATTGGATCAAGAATAACCTGGTATTCTTCTATCTTTCCACCAGCCACAGCTACTTCTGAAATTCCGGGGATCCGGGAGAAGAAAGGTTTAATTGTATATTGAGCGATGTTCCTTAATTCTATTTCACTAAAGCCTTTTGATTCTAATGAATATCCCATAATAGGAAAAATTGAAGGATTCATTCTTTCCACTGAAATGTTAATACCAGGCGGAAGATCCTGCTTTATTTCATTTATCCGGGACTCAATTCTTTGCTTATCAAGATTAATATCCGAACTCCAGCTGAAGAATGCTGAAATTTCACAGCTGCCCCTGCTTGTTGTGCTTCTTAATAAGTCAAGATCCTGAACTCTTTTTATTGCATTTTCCAGAGGAACTGTTACGCTGACAGTCATTTTATCGACCGGCTGTTCTCCGTTATCAGCAATAATTTTGATCTTGGGAAAAGTAATATCAGGGAATAATCCTGACTGGATATGTGTGAGGGCATAAACTCCGGCTAATAAAATAATCACAAGTATTACTGCGAAAGGGCTTTTATATTTTACATAGAAGTTATTCATCTAACAATCTCAACTTTTGCGGTATCCGGTAACCCATACGAGCCTGATGAGATTATTATATCAGATAAATTTAATTTTGGTGAGAGAATTTGCTGGAGGCTGTCGGTTTCAATTCCTCTGTTTACGTCTATTCTAATTGCGGTAGTATCATTTACAAGTTTCATTATCCAGAATGCGTCTTCTGTAACATTGGTCATAACAGAGCTTTTAGGCAGAACTATAGCATTCTTAAATGTTCGGAAGGGAATCATTACAAATACATTTAAGTTTTCAGGTAATTCCCTGTACGTCAACAATTTTATTAAAAAAGCCTGTGTCTGACTAACCGCGTCCACAGATGGAACACTTTTATCAATTACACCATTAAGTTTTTCTCCATCCGGAAGGTTAATTACACAATTTTGCCTTAGTTTAATTTTTTGTGCATCCTCAAAAGGAACATTTAATCTGATTCGAAGAGAAGAAGGGTTAGACACAACTGCAATCTGTTCGCCATCCGAAATTAAATCACCGTTGTGGTAATTTAATTCAGTCAAAACTCCTTTTGTTTTAGCCTTGATTAAAACTGAGCCTGTAAAAATTTTGGTACCGATGTTAATCTGCGTACTATCAGCAGCGGCAGATTCTTTTGTTTTCACCTGAAACAAAACATCACCTGGATTTACTTCATCGCCTATATTTTTATAAATTTTTTCTATATATCCCTGAAATGAAGCCCTGACAATTTCTTTATTTAAAAAAATAGTATTTGCATTCAGCTTTAGGTAATCTTTTAAATCCATAATTGCAGGATGCGTAATTGTAACAGGCGTACCAGTAGCTGTTGTTTCATCAGAATTATTATTATCACTTCCGCATGAATAAATTACAAGAGAAAAAAATATTGCAAAAAATAGAACAGAATCTTTTATCAGATTTTCAGACAAAAAAGGGAAAATTCGATTGTCATTTCGAATGAGCTTTCTTATCCGAGAGTATTGCAGAATTAATTTTGCTGTCACACTGAGCTTGTCGAAGTGTGAATTCTTGTTGAACATACAGTCTTCGACAGGCTCAGACTGACAAACTAAGTTTTTTGAAACACTTTCTCTCCGGCAGGCATGTCTTCGAGTGAGAAATCTTTGCACCCGTGGAGATTTCTCCCTCCGTTCGAAATGACAAAATGTTATTATTTTTTTCATAATTAAATTATAATAATTAATAAATAACTCTCTCTAAATCTCTCCCTTGGCAAGGGAGAGACTTATAATTAATAAAACCAATAATGATTATATCCTGACAAAAAAATAAATATTCAGTCATAAATTTTAATAAGCCCTTCCCTTTGTAAGGGAAGGGTTGGGATGAGTTCTCATGAATTAAACATTTTAAAAATTTCTTTTACAATTAAGTAATGCACATGCAATCTTTTAATCTTTCAATTATGTAATCTTTTAATTTATTACCAATTCCAGTAATTGTAATTGCTGATTTCAAGCTGATAATTTATTTCAGTCGAGATATAATTTTTTTGAAGATCAATATAATTTCTTAATTCGGTTAAATATTCAACCATAGATAAATTGCCTTTTTCTAATTGTTCTAATGAGATATTTAATAATTTTTTATAATCTTCAATTTGACTTTTATAATCCTCAATATTCTTTCTTAAAGAGTTAATCTTATTTTCAGCATCTCTTCTTTGAGTAAAAATATTTTTGGCTTCGTAATTCTTAAAATCTCCTGTAATTTTTTCAGAGATTAAACTTTGCTGTCTGGTGATATCTTTTTGCCCGCCATCTAAAATCGGCATTGATAAACTTACGCCGGCACTCAATCCGAATCTTCGCTGGATGTTATCAATTTCTACTGCATTTAATCCCGTGTTAAAGAATAATTTTATTTGCGGCGAATATTTACTTTCAAAAACATTTTGCTGTGATGCAGTATTTAAACTGTCAAGAGAATATTGAGTTAAAAATTTTGATTGTTCCGGAGAGATAGTCAGATTCAAATTAACTGTATCAATCATTACGGTTTGCGTATCGCTTATACCGCAGATTGAATATAACTGGAAGAGCCCGTTTTTATAATTCTGCCAGGTTTGATTAAGATTTATTTGCTGTGATTTGGTTTCGACTTTCAGCAGCAAATAATCCTGGACTTTTGCATTTCCTTGCTGAACCAAATCGCCGGTAATTTTCAGCTGATTGTCCAGGTTGCTTTGAATTTCTTTTTCAAGATTATAAATATGAAGATATTGAAGTGCACTTAAGTATTGATCAGTTACCTGCTTTCGTAAGCTGTGTTTTTCTTCATCTAATTTATTTTCGAAACCTTTGCCCTGTATATTCCTTTGTTCCTGTAATGCATCCAGCAAAGGACTGTTGAAAATATTTTTGTCAACATTTATTAATGCAGAATATTCTCCGCCGTTTGTTATGCCGGCATCATAACCTATAGATTTGGGGTCAGGATTAGTTGAAATTAATTTTCCGTTGTTGTTGAAATATGGTGCAAATAAATAATCACCGGTTAGATAAACCTGGAATGCTGAGTTCTGTGCTTCATCCAGCTTTTTCTGAAGATCATTAATTAAAAAAAG
>CAZRMA010000443.1:0-3744 GCA_964600655.1 uncultured Ignavibacteriaceae bacterium | reverse complement strand
TAATTGCAATATATGGCACTGGAATTAACCAAGTACTAGGATGAAAGTTATTTACAAAAAATAAATGAAGCGAGAATATAAAAATGACAGCCGGACATTTTGGATTTGCAGCAGCAGTTAAATATAAAGCACGAAAGGTACCTCTATGGGCATTAATGTTAAGCACTTATTTACTTGATATTGTTTTCATAATTCTTGTCTCTTCAGGAATTGAAAGTTTTGCACCAATAAATCCGGCACATCCGGCATACGGTGCGGTCATAACACATGCTTATTACAGCCATTCATTAGTCGGTGCAATAATCATTTCGGCTATTGCCGGATTATTAGCAAGGTTGGTGTGGAATAAAAAGACCGGGATTGTAATAGCTGCAGTTACATTTTCACATTGGATATTAGACTTAATTGTTCACCGCCCGGATTTACCTATACTGCCGGGAAATGCAGGAAATTTGCCTTTACTAGGATTTGGTTTATGGGAACTGCCCACTTTAAGTGCAATTGTAGAATTAATTTTAGTCATAGGAGGAGCTTATCTTTATTACAGAAGTGCAAAAAATGCACCGGGTGCAGACAAGGAAAAAGGCGGAAAACCTATACATGCTATAATAGCTGCAGGTACAACCGGATTACTTATGGTGTCACTGCTAGCAATAGATGTATTTGGAATTTCGCTAAATTTAGGAATATTAATTATGCTTCTGTTAATTGTATTATGCGGATGGTTAGATTCCCGGCTTGGTTGGAATAGACTATAATAAAAGAGAAACTAGATACTGCTGTAAATGCATAAACTTTTTAGAAAAATTATTAATTAAAATGTTAGAAAAACTAAAATGGTTTAATATAGCATTGAGGGGAATAATGGAAGCATGTATAGTGGGTGCATTCGGCTATTGGGGTTATTGCAGCGGGCAAAGCATCAGCATGAAAATTATATTAGGGATCGGAGCACCTTTATTAGGTTTTGGATTTTGGGGTATTGTAGATTTCCATCAGGCGGGTTCAATGGCAGAGACTCTAAGATTATTAGAAGAACTCATTATATCAGGATTAGCTGCTTTTGTTCTATTTATAGCTGGTCAAAATACTTTTGGATTTATTTTAGCAATTGTTTCAATTATACACCATACGTTAGTTTATATGCTTGGTGAAAAATTATTAAAAAATTAATTTAATATTAGAGGACAATGAAAAATTATATTTGTGTTACATGCGGAACTCAGTATGAATCATCAAAAATACAGCCTAAAAAATGTTTGATATGTGAAGATGAACGTCAGTATGTTAATTGGGCAGGTCAGAAATGGACAACTTTAAATAAACTTAGAAGAGGATACAAAAATATTTTTGAAAAAAAAGAACACGGTATAATAAGTATAAAAACAAAACCGGATTTTGCAATTGGACAGCGGGCATTTATAGTGAAAACAAAAGAAGGCAATATACTTTGGGACTGTATTACTTTAATTGATAGGGAAACTATCAACGAGGTTAAAAAAATAGGAGGAATTTCAGCAATTGCTATTTCACATCCTCATTATTATTCAGCTATGATTGAATGGAGCAATGAATTTGGAGATATCCCTATTTATATACATAAGGATGATAAAAAATGGGTTATGAGGAAAAATAAAGCTATTAAATTCTGGGGAACTGAAACTTTAACCTTAAATGATGATTTAACATTAATTCGCTGCGGAGGACATTTTGAAGGTGCATCTGTTATGCACTGGGCAAATGGTAAGGGTATATTATTTTCCGGAGATACAATTCAAGTAGTGCCGGATAGGAGATATGTAAGCTTTATGTACAGCTATCCGAATCAAATACCACTTAATAAGGAAAAGGTTAATCGAATTGTCAATGCAGTGGAACCATACGCATTTAACAGAATTTATGGTGCATTCCAAAATAGGGAGATATTATCCAATGCTGAACAATCAGTAAAGAAATCGGCTTTAAGATATTTAAAAGCAATTAAATGAGGTAAGATAGAGTTCTAATTAAAGTACATCATTAAGAAGGGAAATAAAATAATAATCAAATCGAATCGGGTTCCATGAACATTTTACCGGGATATAGATTACATTTTGTTAGGTTAGTATCCAGATCGTCAATCAAATAGTTTAAGCCGTCCATAATTTTTAATATAACGTGTTGCCGATAAGCGACGCTCCAGAACAACAATGCTACTTAAAAAACAACTACCGATAATTTAGCTAACTGCGCTTATCCTCCGCGACGGAAGCAGAAATGGAACGACTAGCTCTAAAATTTCTAAATTGCCAAATGCGAATACGTTATCGGCTTGATGGGCTTGTAACAGTAATCTTATTGAAACTTGCCTAATTGCCAAGAAAATCCTCCCAAGTAATATTGCCTCTAGCATTTTGTGGACACAAATTTATTCCAGATTTAAATACATTATAAAAATCACTTTCAACTTGTTGAAGTTTTATTTTTATATCCTCTTTTTTGATACTCTTTAAATATATTTTTGTCATATCTTCTATATCTAATACTTGAGGACCACCTAGTTCTGGTAATTTTCCAATAGGATTTTCCCGAGTCAATTTGACCAATATATCTGCTACATCTCTTATATCAATTGGTTGAAATTTCATCCCTGCTGGAACAACGATACTAGATGTGTTTTCGATTTTAAAAGATTTTATAAGAGATAAAACTAAGTTATGGAACTGTGTTGCCCTTTGTATTGAATATGGAATTCCAGATTTTTGAATCATTTCTTCTACTTCTAATTTGGCTAAATAATAAGGAAAATCGCTTTTATCAATTCCTACAATTGAAATATAAATAAAATGATGTATTTTTTTATTTATTACTTCCAGCAAATTTTTAGTGCCAATAATATCTATCCCTTGAAAATTTTTTGAATTACTAGCACAATGAATTATAACTTCAACATCTTTAATTGCTTTATATAATCCATCACCAGTTTCTAGATTGCCAGTAAATAATTTGACACCTTTAGGAAGCTTAACATTTTCTTTTGAACTTAAAATGCTTATTTTGCTATTCTGATTAACTAATTTATTAACCACAACTTTTCCTAAGTTACCCGTTCCGCCCGTCACTAAAATTTTACTCATACTTATTATCTTTTAATGAAAAATACTACTAACAGCGTGTTGGCTTTGGTTAGGCTGTTATCATTATTATAAAAACAAAGCATCAATTTCCCTTTGATAGGCTTTCACTAAAATTAACCAGAGCAGGTTGCAGAGATGTCCAGCTTGTAATCAACAGAATAAGGGCGCCTGCAGAAACAAATAGTACCGTTAAATTCCAGGAGCTGATTGCACCGGACAGGGCCTGGGAAACTGGAACTAATCCGGCACTCGATAACATCAATAAGCTCATAATCCTGCCTAACATAGTTTTAGGAGTTCGGGTTTGTATCCAGGTAAAAAAAATAATTGTTACATAACCATTTCCCAAACCTAATAGCAACATTAATCCGAAATCCAGCCAGGTAGAACTAGTAAAGCCAATGATTCCCATCGCCAGCCCGAAACAGGTTAAAAGTACAATAATAAAAATTCGCATTATCAGGCCGGTCGGTTTAGGAAGTGTACCTGCCAATAAAAAACCGCCCAAACCTCCACCGGCAAAACCCGACATAAGAAGTCCGAAGGCTACAGCTCCTTCAGATAATCTTTGAGCAGCTAAAACAGGAATACCGACCAGAATAGGGCCAACGAACAAAAAATTAACAGC
>CAZRMA010000442.1:0-3750 GCA_964600655.1 uncultured Ignavibacteriaceae bacterium | reverse complement strand
ACAGTTCTTCAATTGGTTCCATTACCTGCCGGATATTTTTATCGGACGATCCCCAGGCGTCTGCTCCAAGGTATTCTTTCTTTTTCAGAAAAGAGGAAACCAGCTTCATGTAAGGAGTGTTTTCTTTCTGGTGTATAATTGCCTGCAATCCTAAATCTTTATAAAGCCAGATACACCAGCTTACTTTGTATTTATTGTAATACGCCAACTGATCCTTCAGTACCCGGTAACGTGTTTCATCTTTTTCCGGGTCATTGGTATAAACCGGGCCGAACTCTCCGACCCAAATAGGAACTTTGTGTGAAAGCATAAATTCAGATTTTTCAAGAAACTCTTGCTCAAGTGTATTCTTATCATAAAATTTTCCATTGATATTACCCGGATAATTTCCCGTAAACCCTGGAAGCGCATAATCATGATTTGTATAAACAACATTATCCCAGACTTCTGTAAACTTGCTGAAATCTTTTGCGTAGTTATCACCTTCAAGAAACATAATATGGTTTGGATCTACCTTTCTTATTGTGTCGTACAATCGTTTGTAATAGGGGAACAGTTTCTCGCCTGAAGGATCAGCTGGTTCATTTATTAAATCATAACCCGCAACCCATGGCTGATTTTTGTAGTGGTCCGCAATAACTTCCCACAAATGTAATGCTCTGTCCTGAAAATCTTTTTGTACCCATAAGAATGCTTTTTGAGTTGGATTGTCGCTGTGCCAGTGTTGATTTTGACAGCCCGGCAGAGCATGCAGATCAATGATTGTATAGATTTGATGCTTTGCACACAAATCAATAACGTTGTCAAGATATTTAAACGCTTCTTCTTTTATTACTCCCGGATTCATATCATCTTCAAAAAGATGATAATTGATAGGGATACGAACCAGGTTTAATCCCAGACTTTGTATGTATTCCGCATCAGGTTTAGTGAAATAGTTTTTAAGAAAATTATCGAAGTAGAGATCATATTTTTTTTTGCCCAGTACTTGCAGCAAACCTTCTCTCATCGTTTCTTCATTTGATGGATAGCCGTCAATGAAATTTTCCATGTGCAGCATACCGCCTAATCCGAAACCACGCAGGACGATTGTTTCACCTTTTTGATTGACTATATGATCGCCGGAAACTTTAAGCAGATTTTCGTTTTCAGGTTTCTCATCACCTGATTTTTTAGTTTCGGAAAAAGAAGAAGTAGAAAATACTGTAAGGAAGGATAAAATCAGATATAAAAATCTGCGGGTTAAATTTGTTTTCGTTTTAATATTAACGATTTGTAATTTATTCATTTATACACCTTCAAATATTTGAAATTGTTTTTGTTGATATATGTAGTTTATGCAAGAAAATATATTACTGCCAATATTAAAATTTAAGATTAGTAACTGAACCTGGAATTCACTTAAAAATTATTTACTATTGAATTCAGGTGTAATAATCCTGTAGTTTCCGCTTAGATGCATCAGACTGAACAAGTACAAAAGTCCATCATAGTAAGGATCAAAATAACCGTCTGAATAAGGTTCCAGTTTAGCATTCCAAACTTCGTCTACAAATTTCCAGCTTTTAGCCTGGGTTCCCATTATGGAAGCGGCTGCAGATGTAGCAACCAATCCCAACGAATGACGCAATTTCTGATATCCGCCAGCCGGCATAATAAATTCGGGGAGTGTTCCATCTAAATTGTATTGATCTTCAAATTTATCAATCCCTCTGCAGAAAAGAAAATTTTGAATTCTCTTACAGTAATCTTGCTGCCATTCTTTATCTTTTGCAAACCATGAATAGTCCATTGCTATGTTCATTGGAACTCTCCATGAATCAAAGCGGAAATTACTATGAAACTTTCGGAAGGTTCTGGGAGTACCGTCAAACTCAGTGGCATCTGCGTTCAAACCGGTTGGAGAAGAGCATGCTCTATGAAGAAAAACGCGTGCAGTATCAGCACAATCCCTGTAAAACTGTTCGTGTCCGTCATTTGCATATTCAGCCCATACTTCAAAAAAAGCCGGTAAGAAATAAGATGGATCAGTCCAGTTATAACCGGAACTGTCGGGGACAAAAGTTATCTTTTTTTGTTCAACGTTAATAACATTTGTTATTCCGTCGGTACCGTCTTTACTCCACATTGCATCAAGTATTCTTCTTGCTTCAGCATAATAATTTATTCCTGTTTTATTTCCCCAACGATTTGATGCAAACAAAAGGTCTGTTATAAAATACAATTCCCCATCGGAGGCAGATCCTTCAGAGTTATGAATTCCACTTTCCGGTTTAACGCTCCATGCAAAATAAGCATCGCGCGGCCCGCCCTGATGCTGCATATATTTTTTTGTCCATCTCCACAAACGGTCAAATACATCTTTCTTATTCAGTTGAACGGCAGCCATCATTCCATATGACAAGCCTTCGGTTCGCGCATCATGATTCTTCAAATCGGAAACATATCCCATTGAATCCCCGACTTCAAAATAAACTCTGTCCGGCCCTTCAAATACATCATAGTAAGCTTTAGCTAACTTGGCGTCAATATCTTCTTGTTTATACCCGGCTTCTAAAAATACATTACGGTATTTGCCGCTTTCCCATGCCCCGGTTTCCCAAGGTTTCATTTTGCCGCGCGGATCTTTAATATCTTTATCACAATCATTTGTATATGTTCCTAATGAAATAAAAATCATGATAGAGAGTGTAATTAAGTAAACATACTTTTTCATTTAAAAGACTTTTGATTAATTAACACTAATATAAATTATTATGCAATAAAGTTATAGACCCTGCCTGCAAGAGTGATTTTATTTGCTATGAATCGAATTTTATTATTCAAGCTGCTATTTGAAAATTTAATAATTGTTGGATAGTTTTAATAAAAACTTAAAACATTTTAAAAATTGAGGATAACTTCTTTGTTCAAAAAAAAGTAGTTATAAAAACGCTGTAAGCTTTAATTTCGTTTTATGTGCAATAAACCTTAAAGGTTTTGGATTATATATCAATCACTTTCTGTTTTTTCTTCGGTGATAAATATTCAACAACATTACCAATGATTTCCTGTTTCAGAGTTTCTAGCATTCTTGTTTTTACAAAATGCCGGTATGTAATAAGGCTGATTTCACGAACTGGCACAGGAGGCTTGAATTCCCTGATATTATTTTTTTGTTTCACACTTAAATGCTGCACAGCTAATTCAGGAAGAATCGTTATTCCTTCATATTGATCGACCATTTTGATTAGCGAATCGATACTGCCGGCTTCATATTCAAGATTGCTGTTAGTAACCTCTTTCTTTTTCAGTTCACATAAGTTAACAATTTGCGAACGGAGACAATGTCCTTCTTCCAGGAGCCACAAGTGATTAAGATTAATATCTTCTGCGAGTAAATATTTTTTATTCAACACGGTTTCATCTTTTGAAGCATAGACAAAAAATTCTTCTTTATACAATGGCTGTTCCAAGATTGAAGAATTATTAAGAGGTGTTGCAAGAATTCCGACGTCAAGAATATTTTTCTCAAGCTTTTCGATTATATACTCGGTAGTAAACTCCCAGATTTTTACTTTTATTTCCGGATATTTTTTCAGAAACTGCTTTAAGAAGATCGGCAAAAGAAATGGAGCTACAGTAGGAATAATCCCGATTCGCAGTTCTCCTTTTAATTCTCCTTTCAATGAATGTGCGATTTCTTTTAATGCACTTGCTTCTTTTAAGATTATTTTTGCCTGCTGAATAATTTCTTTTCCTGCTTCCGTT
>CAZRMA010000441.1:0-3760 GCA_964600655.1 uncultured Ignavibacteriaceae bacterium | reverse complement strand
CCTGGTGTTAAAAAAGGATTAAAGATAACGCCAGATGTGCTTGCAGGAATTTATCTTGGAACAATTACAAAATGGAATGATTCAAAAATTACTTCCGATAATAAAGGAATCAAACTTCCTAATGAAGCTATATTTGTTACGCATCGTTCTGACGGCAGCGGAACAACAAATATTTTTACCGGCTATCTTTCAAAAGTTAGTAATAGCTGGCAAAAGAAAGTTGGGCAGGGAACTGCTGTAAATTGGCCTGTCGGATTAGGTGGTAAAGGTAATGAAGGAGTTGCAGGACTTGTTAAGCAGACTGAAGGTTCAATCGGCTATGTTGAATTAGCATATGCAGAAAAAAATGCTCTCCCTTATGCCGCTTTGAAAAATAAAGCTGGAAATTTTGTAATGCCTACTTTCGATGCAGTATCAGCTGCCGCAGCAGGTTTCATTAAAGATATGCCTGAAGATTTAAGAGTAGAAATTACAAATGCAGATGGTAAAGATTCGTATCCGATTTCAGGATTTACTTGGCTGCTTGTTTATCAAAACATGAAAGATAAATCCAAAGCTAAAGCAATTGTGGATTTCTTAAAATGGGCTGTTACGGATGGCGAAAAATATGCAAAAGACTTATATTATGCTCCTCTTCCAAAAGAAGTTGTAAAACTAGATCAAAAAAAGATTTCGCAAATATCAGTTAAATAATGAATTTTTTTAATTGGATTTTAAATACAAAACAAGCGGATGGTGTAAAAGCTACTCCGCTTGTTTCTTCTTATTCAGGTTCTCGCATATCCGGTAAAAATATTGGGGATTTTGTTTTCGAAAATATGACCAGGATTTTTGCTTTTATCATTCTTGCTTTAGTGGTTATAATGGTTTTTGAGATGACTCGTCAATCCCTTCCCTCAATACAAAAATTTGGCTGGGGATTTATTACCAGCACTAAATGGGATCCTGTACATGACGAGTATGGTGCCCTGCCGTTTATTTTTGGAACTTTATTTTCTTCATTAATTGCGCTTATAATTGCGCTTCCATTAAGCGTTGGGATAGCAATTTTTCTTTCTGAGTTTTGTCCAAAATGGCTTGAACAACCGATGTCTATGTTAGTAGAAATGTTAGCTGCAATACCAAGTATAGTTTATGGTTTATTCGGAATGTTTGTTATGGCACCCTGGCTGAGGAAAACAGTGGAACCGTTTCTTGGGGATCACTTTGGTTTCTTACCATTATTCCAAGGGCCTCCATATGGTTTAGGGATGCTAGCCGCAGCATTAATATTAACCATTATGATTTTACCGATCATTACATCTATATCCCGAGACGTAATGAAATCAATTCCAGCCACACAGAGAGAAGCTGCCTTTGCTTTGGGATCAACAAAATGGGAAGCTGTTAAAGTTGTTCTCACGGGTGCAAAGTCAGGCATTCTTGGTGCTACGTTATTAGGATTAGGCAGAGCAGTTGGAGAAACTATGGCGGTTACTATGGTAATCGGTAACAGGCCAGATATTTCAGTATCTTTATTTGCTCCCGGTTATACCATGGCAAGTGTTCTTGCGAATGAATTCACTGAAGCAACTTCAGATTTATACATTAGCTCATTAATCGAAATTGCATTACTTCTGTTTGTATTAACAGTAATATTAAATGCGTTTGCGCGTTTGATTGTATGGGGCGTAACTAAAAAATATTATAAGAGTGAATAGTGGCAGGTAATTTTTATTTTAAGTGGAGAAAAGCAAAAAGTACAATTATGATTGCGCTGAGTGTGCTTTGTGCAGTTGTTGCTATCATCCCTCTATTTATAATTTTATTTTATACCATCTCTCAAGGATTGTCATCAATCAATTGGGCATTTTTTACTCAGATGCCAAAACCTGCCGGTGAAGCGGGCGGGGGAATGGCAAATGCCTTAGCCGGAACAGGAATATTAATTTTGATTGGAAGTGCAATTGGTTTGCCAGTTGGAATTTTCTCGGGCATCTATCTTTCACAAAACCAGTCTTCATTCTTTGCCAAAACCGTAAGGTTCTTAGCTGAAGTATTAAATGGAATTCCATCTATTGTAATAGGTGTAGTTGCATATATTATTGTTGTTCTGCCTATGAAACATTTCAGCGCATTAGCAGGCGGTTTTGCGCTTGGCATTTTAATGATGCCGCTCGTTACACGTACCACCGAAGAGATGATGAATTTAATTCCAAATTCTGTAAAAGAAGCTTCGCTTGGACTTGGAATACCAAGATGGAAAACTACTCTTTTCATCATTCTGCCCGCAGCTTTTAAAGGAATTTTTACAGGCATACTATTATCAATTGCACGTGCTGCTGGTGAAACAGCGCCTTTATTATTTACAGCTTTAGGAAACCGTTTTTGGTCAACTGATTTAGGCCAACCCATTGCGTCTTTAACTGTGTTCATTTATGATTATGCAAAAGCGCCATTTGAAGATTGGAATAGACAGGCTTGGGCTGCAGCGTTGGTACTTATATTGTTAGTCATGTTTATTAATATTTTATTCAGAATAGTTACACATAAAAAGAAATATGCTTAATAGTACTGAAGATAATGGTCCGGAAGTATTTCGGAAAGATAGCAGCAGTCAGGATAGCTCTTCTAAAATTAGAATGGAAGCGATAAAATTGAATGCATATTTCGGCAAGACTCAGGCATTAAAAAATATTTCAGTTAAGATTCCTATTAATAAAGTTCTTGCGATTATTGGTCCCTCCGGCTGCGGCAAATCAACTTTTTTAAGAAGCTTAAATAGGATGCATGAAGAAGTTGGCGGAACTATTAAAGGCGATATATTGCTGGATGGCGAAAGTGTTATGGAATACGATCCTGTCTATTTACGGAAGAAAGTTGGAATGATATTTCAAAAAGCTAATCCTTTTCCAACTATGTCAATTGAAGATAATGTTACTGCAGGCTTAAGATTAAATGGTTTTCACAACAGGAACAAATTGAAAGAAATAACTGAAAAAAGTTTAAAGCAGGCTGCGCTTTGGGATGAAGTAAAAGATATTTTAAAACATCCAGGAACAAATCTTTCAGGCGGCCAGCAGCAAAGACTTTGTATAGCGCGCACTCTTGCAGTTGAACCGGAAGTGATTTTGATGGATGAACCGGCAAGTGCACTTGATCCTATTTCAACGGGTAAAATTGAAGAACTGATTTTCGAAATGAAGGAAAGATATACGATAATAATAGTGACACATAATTTACAGCAAGCCGCAAGAGTGAGTGACCATACTGCCTTTTTTTATATGGGAGAATTAATTGAACATTCTTCTACCAAACAAATGTTTTTATCTCCTGCAAATAAACAAACAGAAGATTATGTAACAGGAAGATTCGGATAGCTTAATGAAATTAATTATACAAAATATATTAAATTAATTTTGAAAGAATTGTATTGAAAACCTATTATGGTTCGGGCCGTTAAATGAAAGATGTTAAAATATCTGTCAAAGATTTAAATTTATTCTATGGGAAAAAGCAAGCGCTGACAAACGTTTCATTAGATATTCCTGTGCAAAAAGTAACTGCATTCATTGGCCCATCCGGCTGCGGCAAATCTACTTTCTTGAGAACTCTAAACAGAATGAATGATCTGATTGATAATGTATCAATTTCAGGAAACGTGGTCATTGACAATAAAGATATTTACGAAGATAACATTGATGTGGTTAATCTTAGAAAACGAGTTGGAATGGTTTTTCAAAAATCTAATCTTTTTCCGAAATCGATATATGATAACATC
>CAZRMA010000440.1:0-3768 GCA_964600655.1 uncultured Ignavibacteriaceae bacterium | reverse complement strand
CCTTTTTCAGCCAGTCCTACAAAGTTCTCAACTGTTTTCGGTGCAAGTTTATCAAATAGTTCTAATTCAATAGTTCCCATATTAGTTTTAATAGTTGCAACTAAAGTCGTATCGTTAGTTTTAGTTGTATCTGCCATTACTTTTTTCTCCGTTATTGTTGAATTATTTTTTTCTTCTTTCGGATTATTATTTGAAGCACATCCTAAAAAAAATAAAGTTATAAAAAAATATATAATAGTGTATTTCATTTTTTCTCCTAAGGCTGAATTACTTTAAGAAATATAAGTGCTAAAATAAAAGCTCCCGCTGCAATACGGTAATAAACAAATGCAAATGTTGTATTCTTCCTTAAATATTTTAAAAGAAAATCAATTGCTAAATAGCCGCTAACGGCTGCAACGATTGTTGCAATAATCATATTAACGATCATAGTTTTATCAATGAAGGCTAAGGCTTCATACAGCTCAAGCAAACCGCTGGCAAGTACTGCCGGAATACTTAATAAAAATGAAAATCTAGCTGCAGCTTCTCTTTTTAATCCAAGAAATAATCCGCCAGTTATTGTTGTGCCGGATCGTGAGGACCCTGGTATTAAAGCGAAACATTGCGCAATTCCTATAACCAATGCATCTTTTAATGTTATATCTTCAACTTCTTTTTTAAACTTTGCAGTTTTTTCAGCGATGGCTAAGATTAACGCAAGTAAAATTAAGCTGATGGCAATTACGAATAGATTTTTAGTAAGCGCACCTTCAATTACATGTTTGAAAGCCAGCCCAATTACAACAACCGGAATAGTTCCGATAATTATCATCCAGCCCAGCTTTGAAGAAAAGGTTTGATTTTGAAATTTTACTCTCTTAGAAATATTTTCATTCAAAAACGAAAAAAATATTTGCCAGATATCTTTCCAAAAATAAATTAAGATTGCAGCTAAAGTCCCAAGCTGAATAACGGCAATAAATGATGTCCATTGTTCCGGGTTTTCATTTGAAATTAATCCCATTAATTTACCAGCGAGAGTTAAATGTCCCGTACTGCTAATCGGTAAGAATTCAGTTAGCCCCTGGATAATACCAAGTACAATGGCTTCAAGAATATTCAACGAGACCTCCTAAAATCTATATGTGATGCCTAATCTTACCCCTAAAGATAGAGAGTTTAAATTAACGTTATTATTTATGTTGACGATATAATTATTTCCATTTTTAGGTTCGCCATTTAAATCATATCTTATATCGCCCCCGATATTAGCATAAACATTGTTGCTCAAAGCAGTATTCCCATCTGCTCTTAGTAAAAAACCAAAGCCCAAAGCCGAATAGGAAGTTGAAATAGTTGACTGCGGCAGTGTTTCACTTACGTTCGATATTCTAATTCCTAATCCACCGCCGAATTTAAAGTTATATCCTTGTCCCTGAATAACATAATAGCTTGTAACTGTCGGCATAATTATATTGTAACTAAAATCATAGCTGCCTGTTATAGCCGGATAAGAATATGAATTTAATAAATAAGCAATTTCCAAACCCATTTGAAAATTTTCTTTCAAATAATATCCACCTTCTACTGAAAAGTTGACCGCAGTGTTAAATGAAGAAAGTTTTTGAGAGTAAGGAGCGAAGTTTTGATTTACATAATCTGTTAGAGAAGGATTGCTTAAAAAGTTTATTCCCATACTGCCTCTAATTTCAATTTGGGAAAATGAATTGAAAGATAAAATACAAAGCAGAGCAAATGTAAAAACAAATTTCATAAATCATCTACCTGTGTTTCAATCACTTTGAATAAATTATCATGCTTTTTATTAAGTACAAAAAAGAAAATTAAGCCTGATCCGATGAATAAAAAATAAGATATTATGTGTGTTAAAAAAGCGTATGAGAGACTAATGATTTCACCAAAACCAAATAACATAAGCGTGGCTTTAGCCAATGTATGATAAGAACCTGTTCCACCGGGAGTAGGGATAACAACTCCAATTCCGGCGATACTCATTAAAACCCAGCCCATTGCAAATGTAATTTGCGGCGATGCTATATTCTGCATGCCTACGGTGTAAAAACCAACGTAAGCGCTAAGGGCATAAAGCAAGTTAATTAAAATGCTAAGAATTAAAGTAAGCATATAATTTTTTATTCCTTTTAAGCTTGTAAAACCGGTGATTAGCATTTCAAATATATGTGCAGCTTGATGAGCAATTTTTTCAGAAAACCTTGATAAAAATCTTACGATAATTCCATAAAATTTTTCTTTTAACTTTACTAGTAAATAAAGAAACAAAATCAAACTGCAAATTAAAAAAATAGAAATGTATAATGTTGATTTTAGCCAGGGAAAACTTATATATAGATCTGCACTTGCAATATAGATTGAGATTGCTACAGATATGCCTAAGAAAACCAAATCAATTACTCTTTCAAGAATCACCGTCCCAAACATTGAAGAGCGCGAAAGACCTTCCCATTTGCCGACTAAAACAGCACGTGAAATTTCTCCTAACCGCGGGACAGCACAATTAACTCCGTATCCAACCATTAAAGCACCAAAAAGATTTTTAATTGATGCATTTGGTTTAACTGAATTTAAAATTATTTTCCATCGAACTGCACGGATAAAATGAGAAGCCATCATAACAATCATTAGCACAATTATCCAGAATACAGATGCCTGTGAAGTCCGTTTCAAAACATCTTCAAAATTAACATCTCTAAAGGCTATGTACAAAAGCACCAGAGTAAGTATAAAAGAAAGCGTTATATTTAACGCTCTTTTAAAGTGCGGTGATTTTTTTAATTCATCGGAGGTCAATAATCTTGCTTCCTTCCGGAGGTGTAAATGTAAATTCAGATTGCGAAAATTTTTGATCTAAGTTATAATTAGAAAGACTCACTTCAATCGTTCCCTGGTTTGGATCTTCAATCAATACCTTTTCTATTAAGTCACTATCATTAACCCAAAGTTCAGCTTTGCTAAATTCTAGATTGGAACCTTCTTTAGGAGTCAAAATGATAACACCATTTTCAACAACTGAGGTACACTTTGCTGGATAATCAAAAAGTATTGCATCAATTGAAAGCGAAGAAGGATCTTCTGGATCATACTTATTTATTACAACCTTGTTTTGCTTTTTGCTAAAATTCCACAAAGTTTCCCCATTGCAAATGATCAAATTGTTTTTCAATTCGATTCTAAATTTATTTCCCTTACCATAATATATTTTTCCGGGGACAGACGATTTCCCGCCAATACTTTGAATAAAATGTGCTGAAATTGATGATAAGGAATTATACTTTTCTTGCACAGCATTTAATAGTTTATTATTGGTTTGACTAAAAGTGCTGATATTAATAAACAAAAGCGCAGCTAATAAAACCTTAATTCTTTTCATTTGTATGCCTTTTTTATAAAAATGGTTTGTTAGACTTTCAAAGTTAGAATAAGGTTTCAAAATTTAAATATATAATATGTAAAATTACAAATTTATTTAAACAGTTCGAGAATATTTTGCAGTATCTTCTTTTCTTTCAATATAGCCGTCAAAATTCATAGCAATGTTGCGGATAAGCAAACGCCCCATATTTGTTACTTCAATTTTATCATCAGTTATATTAACTAGTTCGTCTTCCGCCATTTCTTTAAGATTATTCAATCCGGCAGAAAAGTATTCTTTAAAGTTGATATTATATTTTTTTTCAACTGAAGAGAATGTCAATTCAAAATCACACATTAATTTCATAATTACATCTCTTCGCAGCAAATCATCGT
>CAZRMA010000439.1:0-3771 GCA_964600655.1 uncultured Ignavibacteriaceae bacterium | reverse complement strand
AAATTAAACAATTCGTTAATTATTTTTAGATTTATTGTTTGGTTTCTTTTTAAAATTCTTTTTATAATCTGCTTTTTCTATATCAATCTTTTTTCGGGTTCAGAATTAAAGTAATTAGATGATGAAGAATTCATTAAAGGAAGCACTGCAGTTGTTGTTCCAATTGTTGGAATAAATTTACGGCGCGTAAATTCTTTTTTACTTTTCATTAGAACCTCTTTTCTTCATGAATCAATTTGAAGTTAGTTCAAATGATTTTGTTAAAACACTATCTGAACTGCTTCCGATCATAACATCAAATTTTCCAGGCTCAATAATTTTTTTCATCTGCAAACCATAAAACGAAAGCATATCTGGAGTAATTTTAAAATACAACTTTTTAGTCTCATATGGTTTTAAGTTTATTCTCTGAAAACCCTTTAATTCTTTGACTGGACGGGTTACACTTGCAACTTCATCTCGAATGTACATTTCAACAATTTCGTCACCTTCAATTTTTCCTACATTAGAAACTTGGACTGATGCAATCAAAGTATCTCCCATTGATGCTGTGATTGGAAATATTTGTAAGCTATCATATTTGAACGTTGTATAGCTTAATCCATAGCCAAATGAATATAAAGGAGTGTTTGGGGAATCCAAATATTTTGATGTGAATTTATCATCCTGCACAAAAGGCCTTCCAGTATTTTTATGATCATAATAAATTGGGATTTGACCAACAGACCTGGGAAAAGTCATTGTGAGTTTTCCGGAAGGATTATAATCACCAAATAGTACATCTGAAACTGCATTGCCAGCTTGATCTCCTAAATACCAAGCTTCTATAATTCCATCTATATTTTCATTCAGCCAGCTAATAGTTAACGGACGTCCATTTATTAAGACGGCAATTATCGGAACTCCAGCATTATGAATTTGTTTAATTAACTCTTCCTGAACACCAGGTAAATCTAAGTTCGTTTTACTTGCTGCTTCACCGCTCATATCACTTGACTCGCCAACAACTACAATTGTGATATCAGAATTCTTTGCTGCTTCAATAGCTTCCTCAAAATTATCCTTATTTAAATCATTTATATCACAGCCTTTGGCATAATTAATTTTTGTATTTGCAGATACCTTATTTTGGATTGCTTCAAGCACTGAAATCAAATTATTTTTTTTGCCTTTACCTGCCCAGCCTCCTTGAATATTATCAACATCTTCTGCTAATGAACCTATAACTGCAATGGAATTAATATTTTTATTCAGAGGTAAAATGTTATTTTTATTTTTTAATAGAACGATAGACTCTCTTGACAGCTGAAGTGCTGTTTTATCTTTTTCTTCCTGACTGATCGCATGTTCTTCAAAATATTTTTTATTTATATACGGATTTGTAAATAGACCTAAATCATATTTCAATCCTAACACTCTTCTTACTGATTGATTAATATAATCTTCAGAAAGTTTTCCTTCCTTTACTAATTCTTCAAGACTTGGTGAATAGATATTTCCTAAAATTGTATCGCCAACCATGTCAACATCAACTCCGGCAGAGAATCCTTTCAGTGCTGCTTCAGGTTTATCGGCAGCAATTCCATGGGGAATTAATTCTGCAATAGAATTAAAATCACTTATAGCAAATCCTTTAAATTTCCATTTTTTTCTTAAAACATCTGTAATAGTATAATGATTTGCAGATGCCGGAACTCCATCTATATCATTAAATGCGCTCATTAATGTTGCAACTCCACTGTCAACTGCCATTTTAAAAGGAGGCAAATAGATTTCATTTAAAATTCTTTTGCCAATATTAACTGAGTTGTAATCTCTTCCAGCTTCAACGGCGCCATAAGCCACAAAATGTTTTGCTGTTGCGGCAATTGTACCTTCATCATTTAATGAGTTCCCTTGGAATCCTTTTATACGTGCAGCGGCCATTACACTACCAAGATATGGATCTTCACCTGAACCTTCCACAACTCTTCCCCAGCGTGGATCTCTTGATATATCGACCATTGGGGCATATGTCCAATGAGTGCCTTCAGAAGCCGCTTCGAATGCAGAAATTTTACAAGACTCTTTTACTAATTCGGGATCCCAACTGCATGCCGCTGCCAATGGTACCGGAAATATTGTTGTATAACCATGAATAATATCATTAGCAAACAATAAAGGAATTTTTAATCTTGATTCTTTTACAGCAATACTCTGTAAGTCCTGAGCTTTATCTGGATTCCAAACTCCCGACAAATAAGAACCAACTTTTCCTTGTCTTATCCAATTCTCATCAACTTTATCTATCCCAACAATCTGAACAAGCTGTCCAACTTTTTCTGCTAAAGTCATGTTTAAGAGAAGACTATCAACAAATTTTTCTTTTTCAGGTTTGGTTTTTGCAAATGGTTTTGTGTGTGCAATTTTTCTTGAGAGATGACTTAGTATATCGGCATCAACAACTTTTTCAAAAATGATTCTATGACCGAGATTATTTAGATGGATTCCATCACCAAAAGCATAAATGCTGTCCTGTGTTCCGTCAAGATTTGCAAAGGGATTCCAGAAGTCAAGACTTTTATCTCCATACCTATTAATAATTGAATCGCGCAATTCCATTTGCTCATTATTAATAATCAAAGGAAAATTTCTCGGCTGCGGTGTGCCAATCCAGACAGGGATATTTCTTTTTGAAGCAATGTTCAAAATGGTGTCATAATTTTTTAACTGTTCCGAATTCGAATAGCCATACGCTGCATCATTTGACGGAAGATTAATTATAATTGCAGAAGGATGAAACGTAAGAGCATAAGTTATATTTTTTGTAATACTTGGTTTGGGACGTTCAACCGGAGATAAAAAATTTGAAGGCATAATCTGATAAGTCGAATAGCCGCCAATACCAAGATTGATTACATAATAAGATGAATCAATACTTTTTATATAACTTCTATACCTATTTACCCAGGAGCTGTCAATTGGGGCTGCACCAAAACCTTCTGCAGTTGATGAACCAAGCACTACAATTACAACTGTTGAATCTCCGGTAATAACTTTGCCACCGGTAATTTTTAAATCATCAATGTAAAGCGTATGCTCTAAATTATCGGCAATTCCTTGTCCCCAAAAAATAGTTTTGATTTTTTTTAAATTTACATTATTAATATTTTCTTTGAACAATGAAACTGGAATTGAAACCTTCTGCCATTTTTTTATTTTTATTTTCTTTACATAATCTGCAACAGAAACTCTCAGCGTTTTATTGTTATAAACATCTTCAAGATACATGAATGGAAAACTTTTTGAATCAATTGCACTCGCTGAATAAAGCATAAAAGAAATTGTATCTTTTAATGTAAAATCGTTTGGCGACCAGCCGTCAGTAGCCGCCGCAACTCCCCAATTGCCTCCTTCAGCAGATTTCCAATACAGCTTTAAACTATTTTTACCAGTGAATTTATATTTCGTGCTGGTAGGAAATCTACCAAAAACCAATTCAAGATTGGATGGAGATGTTGCAAACCCCCAGCTATTTGGATATGAAAACTGCTCCTGGCTATCTAAAAAAAAGATAAGGTCTTGTGGAAAGATTTTAAATTGAGAAATAAATAAAAGCAGAAAAAGTATTCTGTAAAAATTCTTCATATAAATTTTTATTAGTTAGAGAGAAAAGATATTTGAAATTAATTAATGAATTTAATTCAATTTGGTTATTCCTAATCGTGAAAGTCCCTTCTGAATTATTGGATCTTTCATTGCATACTTCCAAATTAAGCCTGTTCGATAATT
>CAZRMA010000438.1:0-3775 GCA_964600655.1 uncultured Ignavibacteriaceae bacterium | reverse complement strand
ATTGTATGGTTTCCAGAACTTAGATTTCCTAAAGAAAGTTTGCTTAAACCATTACCCTCCCAATGCCATTTGACAAAACTATTATTGTTTCCGCCGAATAATAATTTCGAGTTATTATCAACTTGAATGTAGAAAGTACCTCTGGGACTTCCACTCGATTGAAAAAACATTCGGCCCCAAGCATACCATTGTCCGGATTGACTAAAATTAACTGTAAATTTAGCAGTACTGTAAGTATTTAAGAAGTAAATAATTTTATTTCCAATTGAACCTGATTCTGTTTTTAAATGTACATCTCCATTTAATGTAGAATTTTCGGCGGCAAAAATTATATCTCCATTATTACTGCTGTTATTTAAAACATTATCAGTTGCAGCTAAGCTTGGATCAGAAGTAAGAAGTAACTGGTCAAGCATAACAGTGGGGCCGCTTTCGCCCCCTCTGCCATAAATTGTAATAGTATGGCTGCCGGAACTGAGATTACCTAAAGAAAGCTTGCTCAATCCACTGCCTTCCCAATGCCATTTATCAAAGCTATTATCATTCCCGCCAAATGTTAGTTTTGGCCCATTATCAACTTGGATATAGAAAGAACTTCTAGGGCTGCCGCTGGATTCGAAGAACATTCTTCCCCAGGCATACCATTGCCCGGATTGAGTTAAATTAACTGTAAATTTGGCAGGACTATAAGTGTTTAAGAAATAAAGAACTTTAGGCCCAATAGATCCTGATTTAGTTTTTAAGAGTGCATCTCCACTTATTGCAGCACTATTAGCTGAATTTATGAGGCTGCCATTTTGGGTTCCTTGACTAAGATTATCAGATGCAACTAAACTGGCATCAGAAGTCAAAAGAATTTGGTCAAGTAATACTGTCTCGCCGCTTTCACCCGGGACACCATATACAGTAATTATGTGATTGCCTGAACTGAGATTACCTAATGAAAGCTTACTCAGGCCGCTGCCTTCCCAATGCCATTTATCAAAACTATTATTGTTTCCTCCGAAAATTAATTTTGGCCCATTATCAACTTGAATATAAAATGTGCTCCTGGGACTTCCGGAAGATTCGAAGAACATTCGTCCCCAAGCATACCATTGTCCTGATTTATCAAGATTTACTGTATATTTTGCAGTACTGGATGTATTTAAAAAATAAATTACTTTTGACCCGATGGAACCTGTTTTAGTTTTTAATCGAATATCACCGTTGAAGGTACCTTTTTCCGTATTAAATTCAGTATAATTTCCACTAGTATTGGAGTTAGTTGAACTTTGAGTTGTAAAACTATAAATACTAGTCCAGGAACTTGTCCCGGATGAACTACTTGCATTTACACGCCAATAATACTTGGTGTTAGTTGATAATCCGGATACTTGTTTTGAGTTAGCAGAAATTCCACTATTGTCATAAAAAGAATTACCGAAGCTTGATGAAGTTGAAATCTGCAATCTGTAAGAACTAGCTCCGGATACACTACTCCAATTGAATGTTGGACTTATAGAAACTGCTGTCGAACCATTTGTAGGTGAAATTAATGAAAGCGTGCTTGAAGTAGTTTGAAAGGAAAAGTTATCAAAGTTATAATCTGTTAATTCAGTAGTTGAAGAAGAGGGGAGTCTAATTATAACTTTATTAATGTTATCAAAATTTAAGCTTAAAGTTTGCCAGGAATCCAAGTTGGAAAATGATTTTGAATAAAGTTTGGTTGAACTGTTCCAGCCTTCTATTATTAAACTTTTTGTACTGGTTTCACTTACCTGGTATGCATCAACACCTATAAATTTTGTTAAGGAATTATCCTTAGTAGTGATGGTAATTTTATCCGAGTTTGGATTTTGAAATACATAGTATAAGCTGCTCTGATTTACATTGAAGTTATGACCATAGTTAGTATAAAAATTATTATCGCTTGAAAACTTATAATTCCCAATTGTTAAATTTGAAGTCAATACCTGGTTATTGTTCCACCCTTGACTATCAAAAGTAATCATGCCCTGGCTGTAGATGAAATTGGTTAATATTAATAATGTAAATAGAAAATTTTGGATGCTGATTTTAATATCGTTTCTCCTTATTATTAATTCTTGTCGTCGCTTGAAGCCGTTTATAATTTATCTTGTCTTTATGCAATCTATCTTTGAAAGGGTAGGCTTACAATTAGGCATTTATCCAGGTTAGGTATATTATTTAAATATGGATTATGCTTGGAATTGAATCCCGTAAGAATAATAGACTTCCGAGTCCATGTCTGAAATGATAAACAATAATTGAAAAGCGAAATAAATTTTGAACAGTTTTTTAGCTGAAAACTATACAGTTCACCTATAAATATTCTTATCTATTTAGTTTTAATATTGTTAACTTATCAATTTTTAGAAGGGGATCATCTATCCTTACCCGTCAAACATAGTATCAAGAAAAAGAACACTGAATACGATCGCTAAAGATGTTTCTTGGGAATTCAATATACATGCCATTGGAAATAAGTTGGTTAAAATTAAAAATACAAATACTTTATAATTCTGATTACATATTTGATATGCAATTTATTCATGCTTGTTGATTAAAATTTCGTAGATATGAAAATTAATTTTGATAAATAATTTTTTGTTCTTGGATTTTTAGGGAAGGGTCTCTATCATTCCAGGTTTATTTTGGAATCTGAGATTCAGGCATTCACCAGAATGACATGATGGATTTTACACTTACCATTGTCATCCCGTACTTGCCTGCCCGACTTTGTCGGGATCCGGCCTGCCCGCCGTGGTGGGAATCTAAGATTCTGGTATTCACCAGAATGACATGATGGAAGTTACACCTATCATTGTCATCCCGTACTTGATACGGGATCTCTGAGATTCTGATCCTGCCTTACCGGTAGGCAGGTTCATTTCAGCATCTCTGAGATTCTGACATTCACCAGAATGACAAAGGGGAGTGTTTACTTCACCTCCTAATACAGCGCTAATCGTTGGGAATCAAATATGATTTGCACATTTTATAAAAAAAAAGTCAGATTAGATCCGGCTTTTTCCAACTGTTTCAACATAAAAGTATATGCTTAATGTTTTAATTATAGCTATTTCAGCATTATCATTTTTTTTGTGGAAACAAATCCATCAGCAATTAATTTGTAAAAATAAATTCCACTAGCAAGATTGGTTGCATCAAATTTAACTTCATACGTTCCTGCCGGTTTATTATCATCTACTAACGTGGCAACAACATTTCCCAATATATCATATACTTTTAGACTGACAAACTGATTACTGATTACAGTATACTGAATACTGGTAGTTGGGTTAAACGGATTAGGATAATTTTGAGAAAGTAAAAAATTCTTCGGAGTTTTTATTTCAGATTGATTTAAATCAGTACTATCACTTTCTGTTTTGCTAAATATAGTATTATCTGTAGGGATTAAGCTTGCATTAGTAGTGAATAAAATTTGATCAAGCATCACTGTTTCCCCGCTTTCTCCAGATACTCCGAAGATAGTAATTGTATGGTTTCCAGAACTTAGATTTCCTAAAGAAAGTTTGCTTAGACCATTACCCTCCCAATGCCATTTGTCAAAACTATTATCGTTTCCGCCGAATAATAATTTCGAGTTATTATCAACTTGAATATAGAATGTACCTCTCGGACTTCCGCTCGATTGAAAAAACATTCGGCCCCAAGTGTACCATTGACCTGATTGGTCAAAGTTAACAGTAAATTTAGCAGTACTATAAGTATTTAAGAAGTAAATAATTTTATTTCCAATTGAACC
>CAZRMA010000437.1:0-3776 GCA_964600655.1 uncultured Ignavibacteriaceae bacterium | reverse complement strand
AAAGTACTGTTGTTGTGCAGAAGGGGAAACCAGGTCCTTTGCCGAAACGAAAAATTCAGGAAGAACCTAAGCAAAAAAGAGAGTTAAAATTAAATAATGAAGATAAATTTTTTAAGTACACGACTGAAGGGTATGTTCCACCAATAGAGGATGAAGCTGTAAGCAAAATAAAATGGCGGTAGAAAAAACTAAATATCGCAGTATAAATCAGGCACTTATTATTTTAACCGGGCTGGTTATAGTTATTTGTGCTGTTTTTATTTACTTGTATGTACTTCGTGGCGTTTACGGAAGGTTTTCATCTAATGATTTTATCCCCGATGCAAACTTATTCAAAAAAGTTTTTCAAGGGAAAAAAGCTAAGATTGGTATTTTATATTCTCAGTACACGAAAAATTTGCTTCCAAACAATGGAAAGTGGCTGGATGAAAATTTAAAAAGCTGGGAAAAATTTATCAGTGCTTTAGGTTTTAATTATGAAATTATTGATGACAGCACAATAGAATTAGGAAGACATTATGGTTATAATTTAATAATACTCCCCGGTACAAAATCTTTAAGCGAAAAAGAAATTATTCAAATTAAAAAATATTTAGATGGCGGCGGAAGTATTTTTGCAACCGGCGGAATTGCATCTTATTCTGAAGATGGAAAATGGCGCGGCTGGGATTTCTTCTCTCAAGTATTTGGAATTCGTTATACTAAAGAAATTTCAAATGATGAAGCGTCTAAAATTCACACGATAAGAAGCGGTCTTCCCATTACCGCAAATGTACCTACAGGCTTTCCGCTTCGAGTTGCAACATGGGATCATCCTATGGCTGTTGAAGTGTTGGATCCCCGTACAACACAGGTCAGCTTCTGGTATAATTACAGGCTTCAAAAAGGATTAGTTCGTAATGAAATAAAAAAGAGTGCCGGAATTGTTTTCGGAAAATATGGAGATGGTAGATTTGTATGGATGGGTTTTGAAGTTAATTCCATATTAGGCAGCCATGATGATTACCTGTATTTCGATAGATTATTTCAAAATTCAATACATTGGCTTACGTATACTCCGATAGCTTATGTTAGAGATTGGCCTGGCAGTTATAATGCTGCTGCAGTGATAACTCCTGTTCTTTCAAAAGATCCACAAAATTTAGACAGCCTGCTAAAAATATTAAAAGCTGAAAATGTTAAATCCACATTTTTAATTGAACCAGAGAAAGTAAATCAATATTCTAAAATCATTGGTAAGCTAAAAATGTATGGTGAAGTTGCGGCAATTGTAAATATAGGATATCTATCTTCAAGTACTGATACGACAAATAAATTAAGCAGCTTAAAAATTCAAACAGAAAAACTTTATAATGCAAAAAGTAAATTAGAACTAGCCGCAAGAACAAAAATAATAGGTGCTCTTCCTTACTACGGTTTGTATGATCAAAACACTTTGAAAGCCTTGATAAATGCTGGTTACAAATATGTATTAAGCGATTCATTATCCGACAGATCTGTTCCGAAAACCATCATCAGAGGGAACGAAAGAATTTTTTCAATGGCTAAAACTTCAAAAGACGATTATGAGATTATAAGAGATTTTGGCTTAACGGATTTAGGATTTCAAAAATATACTTACCAGGAAGATATTGATAGATCTTTATTTGAAAGCGGAATGTACATTTTTAAAATTCATACCGACTATCAAGCAAAACCAGAATATATTGGGGTTGTGAAAGATGTAATCGATAATCTTAAACAGAAAAAATTTTGGATTACAACATGCGAAGAAATTCAAAAGTGGTACGCAAAAAGAAGCTATGTTGAAATCCGTGTAGATAAAAGAGGGGATAGAAGAGTTGCCGTGACCATTTCTAATCCTGGGAAAGAATCCATAAACGATTTGGTTGTGGAAGTAGATATGGTAGTCGATGCAAAAAATATTTCGTTAAGCACAGAGTTGATTGGATCAAAAGAAGCGAAATATAATTACAACCCAGCTGATAGAATCCTTTATGTTTATATTAATGGATTAACCGAAAATGAATCGAGAACTTATTACGTAGATTATGATATTCCCAATGTTTGAAAAGAATGTAATTGAAAAATTTAATTAAAATATCGTTTGTTTTAGTCTTAATGGTGAATGGATTTTCATATTCAAAGGATGAAAATTCCAAAGTAGCTTTACTATATTCTGGCTACTCAGAAAAATTGTTACCTAAGACGTCAACTCTCGTTCATGATCAAATTACTTTTTGGGAATTATTCTTCATACAAAATAAAATTAATTATGCCGTAATTACGGATGATGATTTAGAATCCGGTTTATCGGATGATTATTCTGTGCTTGTATTACCAAATTCAATTGTGTTAAGCGATGCTGAATTAAAAAATGTAAAGTTATTTTTAAGAGAAGGTAATTCTGTTTTTGCTAATAAAATTGTTGGTGAAAAAGATGAAAACGGAAAAGATAGAGGTAAAGAAATTTTAAATACATTGTTTGGACTTTCTTATCAAGGAGTTATCAAAAAATCTGAATTAAGTAAAATTCATTCAATCAATGGAAATACTTCTTTATCAATAAACATTCCCGCTGGATTTAGATTAAGAGTTGATGCATCCAATCTGCCAATCAAAGCAAAAATAAATTCAATTCATTCACATGCTTTGGGTTTCTGGTACAAAGATGATTTCCCTTATGCTGGCCTACCCGATGATTCGCTCACAACAGCAATAGCTTACGGAACTAAAGACAAGGGTAAATTTGTTTGGATTGGATTTGACTTCACTGAAGTTGTCGGATCTAAAACACATCAAGAAGCATTTAACAATTTGTTAATCAATTCCATTTCATGGCTGCAAAGAAAAAATTCAACTTGGGTTGAAACCTGGCCGAATGGTAAAAACTCAGCTGTGATAGTTTCTTGTGATGTTGAATTTGAATTTGACAATATCATTAATGCAACTAAAATTTTGAATCAAGAAAAAATTGAAGGTCAATATTATATTTTGACTGATGTAATGACGACTGGTGCAATGAATCAAATTCTTAAAAACGGAGATATTGGGTTACATGGGGACAATCACGAAGTTTTTAAATTTCAGCCCTATGAACAGCAATACAAAAGACTCGATGCAGCAAGAAATATACTTGAACAGAAGAGTGGGAGAAAAGTATTGGGTTTTCGTCCACCTGAAACGGTTTATGATAATAAGACAATTGAAGCATTAAAAAATATTCATTTTGCTTTTTTAGCTTCGGATAATATTGAAGACAGATCTGTTCCGCAATATTTTGATAACGACAAAGATTTACTAATAATTCCGGAAACTGGTTACGATGATTATGATATCCTTATAAGATTTGAAATTGAAGATTATCATAAACAAGCAGAGCGATATTTGCTTGATTACAAAAGAGTAAATGATGAAGGCGGGTTATACGTGTTGAATTATCATTCCCAACTTCAATGTTTAAAAGATAATGTAGAAGCATTGAGAATTTGCATTGATGAATTTAAAAAACATAATTCATGGATAACAACAGCTAACGAAGTTAATGATTGGTGGAGAGTTAAAAATAATTTGTCTGCTTCTATAAAAAATGAATATGATGATTCATTAAAAATTGAATTAAGAAACAAAGACAGCATAAAAGCAGTGAATGTTGCTGTAGGTCTTTATTACGTCAATTTGAATTTAAATAGTAATTTCAGTGTATCGTCTGCAAATAAAGACTTAAAATATGACTTTGATAAAGAAAATAATCAGCTTAAAATTTATGTTGATGA
>CAZRMA010000436.1:0-3776 GCA_964600655.1 uncultured Ignavibacteriaceae bacterium | reverse complement strand
CTGTTAAGATTGCAGCTGATATTTTTTTGTGGTGCCGAAGGCCGGACTTGAACCGAAACACCCCTATGTAATATCAATAACTTAGGGTATTAGTGGGAATAAAAGGGAAAAATCCAAAGAATAGCATTATTCTGTAATTGAAATTTTCAAATCATCAATATAGTAAGGATGCCCCCCGTGTATAGTAATTCTATCAAATTCCCTATAATCAGTAACTTGTGCCTCTACAGAACAAATTTTATCTCCAGAACTATTTCCAAGGTTTAAAGATATTTTTCCGTCTGTAGTTGTGTGTAACTCAAAGCTATACCAGTTGTCTTTAATGGCATCAAACTGGACTTTATTATAAGTAAGTGCAGACTTTCCTTTATCCCTTCGCTCAATTTGAGCTGTTTTTTGTGAATGAGCAATTGCGAATCCGTATCCGTTAAATAATGAATCCTCAATTGCCAAACGATCAGCTTGACCTCCAGGTCTACCTGAGGGGCGATAGATCCACCCTGAAAATGTAAATCCCAATTTGAACTTTCTTCCTATTAATTTGTAAGCACCATTTGGGTCATTGTGCTTATCTTTTTTTAAACAGAATTTACCAACATGTGGTGTAATATCTTTAGAAATAGAAACTTCGCCAGCAAGGTATTTTTCCCATCCTTTAACAGACTCACAATCGTCATAGAAAATTCTTTTAATCCCATCTTCAATACTTTGAAGCTCCTCAAATAATGCCTTTCTTGTATCACTAAGTTTAAATATCTGCTCTTCCACTTCGAAGAAAAGCTCATCAACATCATGTTGGCAGAAGATTACAGGATCATCATATATATTGATTTCTGTTTTTGACATATATGCAACAGTATATCCTTCAGAATTATAAATTTGAAGAATGGACGATCTAGATAAACTATCATTCATTAAAAGATACAAACTAGCACTTTTAAAAGTTAACATATAATTTCTAGGACCATCAGATCCTTTCTTCCAATGTAACGCTTTATTCTTTGTTAATTTTAAAACTTTATTGTAAAGTTCTATTAAATCATCTTGGTTCATAGAGTTCTCCAATTTGGTTTTTTAAATCATTCATAATAGGATATAGTTTATCAATCTGATTCGAAATCCTTCTATTTAAACTACTTGTTTGTTGGTCGAAATCTGCACTATTTTGGAATCTCTCCACAAACTCTTCAATTTTTCTCAGTTCAGTCACACTTTCTTGAATTACTGCAGAATTTTCATCTGACATGCCCATAGATGGAGAGCGTACCTTATTTAGTAATAAAATTAGAGACGAAATCCTTTCAGGAACTTGCCTATATATTCCACTCCTCATAAATAACTTTATATCATCCATAATATTTAAAGCCCTTTCGAAATCAACAACTTGTGCTAATAATTTGATATCATTTCTAAATTTCTCAACTTCTGATCTTGCGAATAATGATGCATCTTTTGACGACTCTGCCTCTAATGCAGATTTCTTTGCAGCTCTATAAGATAGAAAAACACCTATTAGAGCTAAGGGTATACCAATGATACTCGCAAATGAACCTATCAAATAAATTGTGGCTAAGTATTCGTCCAATATAATTTTTCCACTGAGGTAAGCGACAAAACCAATAAGGCTAATTATGTTTTGTAGTGATTCCAAATATATATTGAATTGATCTGGCTTTTAAGTTGATTTTTATTCATTCAAATATCTGTTTTTAATTATTTCTCAGTAAATAAAGCGTTATCAGATAGTTACATTGTTGTCAAATTTTTATGTTTTCAAGGAGCCGGATGAATGTGGTTTTAGGGTTTGGGGGGATAACGGAAGGAAATAACTTAGTAAACAAATTATTATGAATATTAATTTTTACAGCTATGAGAGGCTTTGTTCAAACTCTCTCAACTCATTGCCCATTTCTGATAAGGAATATATCTCTAAAGAATATATGAGTTCAATACTGCTCATCTCTGATAAAACTTTGTTTTTGTCTTCATCGCTGGTTAAGAGTATCATCACTTTAAGACGGTCTAAAAGATTTCCTGCTGCTCTAATTTGTTCATCTGTTGTTAAACCCATTTCTAAGCGAGTTGCAAACGAACTTCTTCTGTCATGTAATAATTCATTCATCATCTTTAGCCGCCATATTATAATTTCAGATCTTAAAGCTGTAAAATTCCCAAAAAAATAGTAAAACATGCCTGAAAAATCATTCAGTAAATGGAACCCAAAAGGTTGTCCAAGACGAAATATGATACGTTCATCAGGATTGTCAATACTCGTATATACGAGCTTTTTAAGTAGAAGAAACATATGTAAAACCTGATCCGGTCCTGGTGAGGAAACTAAATCCTGGGTTGTTTTCTCAAAAGCCAATTGTATAGCAGAAGTTGCTTTTTGTTCAAAATTCTGTGAGTTATATTTAACCGTATCTAGCCCAGCAACATTGAATGGAAGTGATTGTCCTTCTAATTGAAAAGGAATTAGATATTTATTAAAGCCCAGCATAAGACCGTATTCCATATTTACATTAGCGTTAGGTATTAAATCGCCATCTATTTCATCATGGTTAAGTAATACTGCACAAAATTGAGAAGTGATTATCTTCGAACATATTTTTTGACAAAATGCGCTTTGCCCCGGTGCAAGCTGACCACCAGCTTCTTCGCACTGAATTCCGTGGGTACTTAGTATATTTCTTAATATTGACACTTCCAACGAGCTTGTTGAAAAGCCATATGCGATAAAACAGGTTCGGGTAGACGAGAAAACAAAATCACATCTTGGTAAGCCTATAATGCAATGTACATTTTTCCTAATAGAAATATCCATGATGAAATTCCTTTAATACCTATTATTATAGTGTTATTATATGTTACAATTTTATATTTGAGTTTTTCCTCTCACAGACGAAATTATTTCGACCAATATATTTTATTGCCTATTAACGGGCTTTTGCACTTAAACCGCTTTTTGCCAGCAAAAAACTCCACAGAAATTTCTGTTATTTGATCTAATTCTTTTCCGATATTCTTAGGCACATCTTTTCTTGCATATCCTTCATGCTCAAAAGCCATATAAATTAAACTAATTTTACCGGTTATTGGTTTTCCAGTTTCGTCGATGCCAAAACTCTTATATTTTAGTTCTCTTATTATTTTTTCTATTTCCTTCTTGATATTATCATCTTTAAAATCACTTTCATTAAGTTCATTTTTGGCAATTACATAAATTAATTCAATTACAATTCTATTTTGTCCATAAAAATAACTAACTACTGGTTTATGAAGGGGTTTTTTCCCAAAGATTGTTAAATCATAATTTATTGAATCAAAATATTTATTTAATTTGTAAATCCCAAAGTCCAACATTGAAACAGGCGTGTTTATCAAATATGATATAGTCGGGGTGGGTTCAGCTTTAGAAATTCCGACAGTTATGAATAAGATTAAAACTGCTATTGGTATGAATTTTTTATTGATAGACATAAATCCCCCTACGTTTTTATTTACTCTTTCTTTAATAAGGGATAATCTTTAAAGAAATTTTTTACTCTTTTGTCAAAATCATCTCTATTTTTAAAATAGTTATTAATAAAGTTCTTTTTTGATTCAATGTCTATTTCTTGCCAACTAAGTGAATTTTTCTTTTTCTTTTTTTTATTGTGAATTAGCTTATATCCAAATGATTCATAACGGTATTGGTCATCGTATGGAACCCAAAACTTAATAAAGAGTACTCCATAAAGTAAATTTTGGGTTCCATACGATGACCAATACCGTTA
>CAZRMA010000435.1:0-3810 GCA_964600655.1 uncultured Ignavibacteriaceae bacterium | reverse complement strand
CAATTACGTTTTCACCCGCAGTTAAAAGATTATTATCCAGAATATAATATCCACGGAACTGAGCATACGCATTGCTGACACCATAGCCTGGATGTGCTTTTCTCATATCTCCTGTAGAGCCAATTAATTTCCCATTTACATAAACTTCATCATAGTCATCTATTTTACCCATAAGCAAAACTAACTGCTGGCCAAGAAGTTTTTGTGGCATAATAAATTCTTTTCTATACCATGCAAAACCATCGTAATCTTTGTAGCCTTGTGACTCCCAATAGCCGGGAACAATTATACTGTCCCAGCCGCTATCATCAAAATTTTTAGCTTCCCAATTTTCATTGTCCCCGGTTTTAAATTTCCATTTACCTTCAAAACTAATATCAGGCACTAATGCGTTAGCGTAAGTAAATATTCCAATATCTCCTTCGACGATTCCGCCCTCAAGTTCGGAATCATACACTCTTACGGCAATCTCATTACTGCCATTCCGGTTTAGTGCTTCTGAGGGAATAGGATAATTCCTCCAGGCATAATAAGTAGATGAATAATGAGGCGGGAAAGAACCCGAGCGGCCAATCAACTTTCCGTTTACAAATGTTTCATCCACATCGTCAACTCTTCCCAAAGATAAATAAAGAGTTCTCCCGTCATACTCACGCGGCAGCCTAAAGCTGATCCTGTACCAGGCATATCCGTTGTACCCGTTAAAGCCCTGGTTTTCCCATGAGTCAGGGACATAAATTTTTTCCCACCGGCTGTCATTGTATCCCGGTTTAGCCCAATCCGGGTTATCGCCTATTGAGAATCTCCAATTTCCTTCAAGATTTATAATTTTAACTTTATCATCTGCAAAGCTATTACTTGCAAACAGGTAGATAAGAATTGTAACTACTGATAAAATTTTTAAGTTCGGTTTCATAATAACACCAACATTATTTTAACTATGCAAAACTTATGAAATTTTATTTTAGGATTGGTCATTTACAAGTAACCAGTTGTAAAAAATTGTCACTTTAGATTGTACTAAAATTGTCAAAAAACCAATTTATAACCAATTCCATGAACTGTTAATATTATATGAGGATGTGCAGAATCATTTTCAATTTTTTGACGAAGCTTTAAAATAAAATTATCGATTGTTCTTGTTGTGGGAAATTCATCGTAACCCCAAACATCCTGTAATAAACCATCGCGGCTAACAGTTTCATTTTTATGCTGCCATAAATAATGAAGTATTTCAAATTCCTTATGAGACATTAAAACCGGCTCCCCATTTTCTTGTGCGTTATAGGTTGAAAAATTTATTTCAAGCTTTCCAATAGTTACTATCTCATCTTTTTTATTTGAGGCCTGGCTTTCGTATCTTCTTAACACCGCTTTTATTCTTGCTAACAATTCCATCAAGCTGAAAGGTTTTGTAACGTAGTCATCAGCACCAAGCTCCAGCCCTCTAACTTTATTTGCTTCTTCACCTTTGGCAGTTAATAAAATGACCGGGGTTTGATTTCCATCCTTTCTTATTTGTTTGCAGACTTCAAAACCGGAAACTTTAGGAAGCATTACATCAAGCAGAATCAAGTTATAATCATTGCTATTAATTTTATTAAGTGCTATTTCACCGTCTTCGGCAATGTCGACTTCATAATCTTCAAATTCTAAATTGTCTTTTAGCCCCAGCCTCATATTTGGTTCGTCTTCTACTATTAATATTTTACTCATTTCGAACCTCTTTTAATTTTATTTTTAAAAGATTTTGAATTGTAACATCTCAACATAAGAAAGAATATACATTAGGGTGGACAGACAATCGCACAGCGATCACTATGGGAGAATGTCTATCCTACTATTTAGTGTAATATTACCTTTGTTTTTGATTTACATTAAAAATTAATTTGAATGTGCTTCCTTTACCCAATTGACTATTTAATTCAATCTTGCCGTTATGCGCATCCATTATATGCTTTACTATTGTCAACCCTAACCCGGTTCCTTTAGAATTGTATATATCACCTGATTGTACTCTAAAAAACTTATCGAATATTTTTTTCTTGTCTTTCTCCGAAATTCCAACACCTTTATCTTCTACAGTTATAAAAACCGAATCGTTTTTCTTTCCTGTTGAAAGCTTAATTGATTTATTATTGTCACTGTACTTAACGGCATTATCAATTAAGTTTATAAGTGCTTCAGATATTGCTTCTTCATCTGCTTTAACAATTGGCAAGCTTGGCTGTTGTTCGATATTAAAATCAAAACCATTATTATTAAGATGAAACTTATATGTGCTGAATACATTTTCAACTACTTTATTCAGATCAGTTTCAGTTAGATTATAAAGACGTTTACCAGCTTCTATCTTTGAAAAATTTAAAATTTTATTTACGATTTTCCCAAGCCTGCCTGTCTCTTGAATTATGATAGAATAATATTCGTGTTTCTTTTCTTCTGTTTTAACTCTCCCCTTTTCCAGCGTCTCTGCAAACATGCTTATGAGAGCAAGCGGGGTTTTTATTTCATGAGATACATTTGACACAAAGTCTGCTTTAAGCTGTGAAAGTTCAATCTCCTTTTTAATGTTTAAGAATACAATTATTCCTGCTCCTATCAATAGCACAGATAAAACTAAAATTAAAATAAGATTTGTGGATGACCTTTGATTAACCAGGTCCTCAACTGTTTTGCCTTTAAATTTTATTCCTAAATAATAATTTGGAAGCAGCCACAATGCCCTTTGCTGCTGAATGTTTTCAATCTTTTTTTGTTCGGTTGAATAGATTTGATTCCCCGAATTGCTTTCATTAACAGTTACAATAAACTGGTCTTCAGCCACGCTTTGAAGTTTTTGAGAAAGATAATCTCTAACAAAATTTTGAGGATCAATTAATACGCCGGCTATGTTGTATTCTTTATCTGGATCGTTTGTTAAAAATATTAGAAGAATAAATTTATTATTAATCGGTGTTTCGATAGGCTCTATTTTGTAGAAACCGCCTCGCTTATAAGTATAAAGCCTTTTAATTTTAGCTTCAGCATTTGTAAAAACATTTTTAAGTTCAACAGTATCACTTGAATTAGATTTCCGAATTGTAAAATTAAATTCAGGTGAATTGAGACTATCGACAAAGAATAAAAATTGAATCGCAGGATTAAGTTTAACTATACTGTCTATTGTAGCATTATATTCATTTCTATTTTGGTGTTCTAAGAATTGCAGATTAATATTACTCCGCCAGGAGCTTACTATATCATTAGAGTATTGATTAACAGAATAAAGAATTGCATCAAGCTGTTTGTTATAAACCCCCTTTAATACCTCTTCGTTTTTATTTAAAGTAGAAATTTCATAAACACTGAAAAAAACAACAGGAAGTAGAATGATTATTATTAAAACTACAGCTATTTTTTTTAGAGTTTTATCCATCTTCTTGTGAGGCGATTAAAATTATATAAGTAAAAATACGAAAGATTGTTTCCATTTATTTCAAATTAATTGTAAAAAAGTGTCATCATTGGTTTGTGATTTATTCAAAATTTCATCTTAAATATTATTATGATATTTGTATCATTATCAGTAAATGTTTACTTTTTGTTTACCTTCAAAAGAAAAATTTATAAAAATTTAAGGAAGCAATAAATGTCGGCAAGTAATATAACTACCTTGTTTTTAGATATTGGCGGAGTTTTATTAACAAATGGCTGGGACAGAAAAGCCAGGAAAAAAGCAGTGGAGAAATTTAATCTTGATGAAGAAGAAATTAATGAACGTCATCACCTTACTTTTGATACTTATGAAGCCGGCAAATTAAACCTTGA
>CAZRMA010000434.1:0-3810 GCA_964600655.1 uncultured Ignavibacteriaceae bacterium | reverse complement strand
CACCGTTTTTTTCATCAATTATCTCTTTAGAGTTTTTATCATTCTTTAGAAATAATAAGTGAATTGAAGTTTACTTAAGCAATTAGAAAGATAACGGGTCATAAAGTATAAGATACTTGCTTACTCTTCAGTTTCTTCCTTTACGCGTCTGATTATTTCTAATATCCCCTGTCCCATATCAATATAAGGATTAGCAATAAGCTTCTTGCTCAATGTAGGATGGAATTCATAAGGAGTCGTAAAATAATGGTGGGTGTTATTACTTTTCAATAAGTTTATCTTTATATCTTCTCCTAAAATTTCTTTAATCATTTGAAAAAGCTGGATCCTCTTCATCTTTTCAAAACCGGTCAGTATCAAATGTTGATTAATTAAGGTCGGATCTTCCAATATCTTAACCGAAAGTGAGGCGGCATCATGAGCATGTATATATTCTCTAATTTCCTCACCATCTCCTGCATGATTAATAGTTTTTGTTTCAACCGCTTTCAAGACTAAATTATATAAATAGTTATTTTCAGCAGGTTTCTCACTATATATAGACCCATATCTAATAATGGTAAAATTTATTCCTAATTTTCGATGATATTCCTCAATAACTTTTTCGCTTGCCAATTTACTAACACCGTAAAAACTGCCTTTGGTGTTCATAGCATAGGCACTGCTCGCAAATATATAATGGCCAACATTATTTTTTTGACAGGCTTCAAGAATATTTAAATTGCCTAAAATATTCAGACTTAAAGTTTTATACGGTTCATTCACTGCTTTATCCAGGTTAGCGAATCCTGCAAAATTATAAACCACATCAAAACCTTCTCTAACAATTTCTTCCACACGGTTTTTATTTAGAATATCACAACTAAAAAAATTAGATTTATCAAAGCCGTTGTTTTTGATATCTGCCACAAACACCTGGTGTTCTTTGTCTTTTAACTCCTCAACTACATATGAGCCTAAGAAGCCGCTTCCGCCAAATACTAAAACTTTCATGATAATTTGAATTTTACTTACTTTTAGAAATAATCTCTAGGCTATGAGGTCAGGATTCTCTAAAATCGCATCGTGTTTAGGCTGCTCGCCCTTTAGTATTCGAATGCAATCTTCAACTGCACCTAATTCCATTAAGTATCTGCTTTCATTAGCTGAAGCACCCATATGTGCAGTAAAAATTACATTATCTAATTTCGTTAGTTTGCCGCTATATGGTTCATCCTTAAATACATCCAATGCCGCTCCGCCAATATGCCCCTGTATAAGAGCATCATATAAAGCCTCTTCATCAATTACAGTACCTCTTGAAGAATTGATTAAAGAACTCCCCGTCTTCATAAGTGAAATTTTATCCCTCGAAACAAAGTTATAATTTGCTTTATTTCCGGGTATGTGAAGGGTAATAATATCAGATTTTCTAAATATATCTTCTGTAGAAGCCCAATCAAAATTATAGGAACTCTTAAATTTTTCATCGGGATGAATATCGCTTGCGATAATTGTGACTCCAAAGGGCTGTAAAAGCTTTATCAATATTTTACCAATTCTGCCAACTCCCAAAACCCCGATTGTCAATTCTTTGAGGAGGTGACCTAGATACCGGTTCCAGTATCCCATCCTGACCGATCTGTCAGATTCAATAATCTTTCTTGCTAAGCAAATAATATTTGCCACTGTTAGTTCTGCAACTGCCTGTGATGGCGCATCAGGTGTATATGTTATTTTAATATTATTATCTATTGCTTCCTTAAACATAATATTATCCAGCCCAATGCCAACCCGGCAAATGGCTTCCAACCGCGGTAGTTTATAAATTTCTTCCGGATAGGGTTCCGTTCCGGCAATAATAACATCTACATCGTGAATAAGTTCAACGACTTCCTTCTTTTTCAGTCTCCTTTTAAGTGGATTATTAACAATTTCAATGCCTTCTTTTTGCAGTAGCTCTATAGGTTTTTTCCCGCATTTTCCAAAAGGGAACGTAGAAATGAATACTTTCTTGCTCATTTTACACTTAATTTTCTTTGTGATAGAGAGATAATATTTCGGCCAGCTTAAAACTAAATTCATTATCGATATCAATTGATTCTACCTCAGGCGTTTCAAACATAAACGGATTTTCTCCTATTCGTCTTTCTTTCTTAGCAAACGATTCCCTCGTAAAAATATAAATATTAGAATTCTCCTCCAGAACTGGCTCAAGATCCTGCGTTCGAATAAGTTCTTCAGGATTATGGTTTATCGGCTTACCATCCTGATAATAAAAACGACTTTGATAATGGTTAACTGAAAAAAGAGAGTCATAATTTTCTTCTACTTCAACAAATTTCTTTAATGCTTTTGCAATAGTTTCAGCCTTTAGCAAAGGATTTGTAGCATGTGTTTGTATATAAATATCCCCTTCTGTTGTTGCTAAATCATAATTGATTAATTTATTAACACTAACGAAATCGCCTATTAATTCTTTTGGCCTTTTTGTAATCCTTACTTTATTAAATAGTTGTGGAGCTTCAGCTATTATTCGAGAACTATCTGTGTTAATAACAATTTCATCAATCGCATACGTAACCTGCAAAGTTTCAAGAATATGATGATACAATGGTTTGCCATTGAAATCTCTAAAGTTTTTGCTTGTTACTCTCTGACTGTGTTCTTTTATCGGAACAAGAGCAATAACCTTTCTATTAAAAATCATTTAATTCCTCTTTTGATTTTATTTACTGCATCTCTATAATAATATCCTATTAAAGTGATATCTAAGGTATAAGCAATGATTTTAAAACCACTTTTAATCATTGATAATGCTTGTTCAATCTTTGGTTGCACTACATGTACCCCCGCCAAAATATTATACTCTTCACACTTCTTTAAAATAAGATCTCTTGTATCTAAATATCTTTTATTTTCCCATTGTGCTGTGATCCCCATAGAGGCCGACAAATCATACGGACCGATAAAAGCTGCGTCTATTCCATCAACTGAAAAGATTTCATCTATATTTTCAACTGCCTTGATGTGCTCTATTTGAACGCAAACAAAAGTTTCCTCATTTGCAGTAGCAAAATACTTATCAATATCAAAACCATAAGAAGAACTTCTTCCATAGCCTACGCCTCTTTTTCCGACTGGTGGAAACTTTACACTGTCTAGCAATACTTTTGCGTCATGCCCACTGTTAATTAATGGAGCAATTACTCCTTCAGCTCCTGCGTCTAAAAATCTTTTGGTCTGTGAATATTCATTCCCGGCCAGACGCACAAATGGTAAGCAATTAGAATTTCCCGCTTTTATAGCCTGGAATATTGATAATGATTTTTCTAGATCAACTGTTGAATGTTCAAGATCAATTGTTAAGAAATCAAGTCCAGTATTAGCCATAATCTCGCTAACGATTGGGCTGCCTGAATTAATCCAGCTTCCTAACAGAAACCCTTGATTCCGAATTATTTCATTTATCTTGGTACTCAAAAGTAAAATGCTCCGTTAATAGTTATTTTTTTATTTAAACTCGCTCTTAAGTATACTGTAAAAAATATTTATTCAGAATACAAAAATTCAATAATCTGATTAATTATTGCTGAGTTAGCCGTTTTTCTTAAGATAGTCAACAACCTTATCAGCATTTTAGTCGATATCCTTCTCTTTTGTAGTATTGACTACAAGCTCCGACTTCAGAGGCTTTTCGTAGGGAGCAGATATTCCTGTAAATTCTTTTATTTCACCTACAATTTCCTTTAAATCGCTTAATTGATCCAGATACTCGTATAGTTTGGCAGTATCTATAACCCCATATTCGTGAACAAGCAGATTTCTTAG
>CAZRMA010000433.1:0-3814 GCA_964600655.1 uncultured Ignavibacteriaceae bacterium | reverse complement strand
AGCAAAACTAAACTCTGGTTCTTAATATGGTAAATTAAATTTTCTCTCTTAAGCTAAAAGATAGTTCAACAAAATAATTTTTAATGGAATACAAAGAATATAAACCATGTAAGCTTCTTTCAAACTTTGTTGAGTGTTATTGGACTGCACTTGCTGACCGCCCGCCTTTCAGAGAAAAAGAATCTTTAATCCCGGATGGAACAATTGAATTGATGTTTAACTTCGGGGATAATTATTCCAAATTTAAAAATGGAATTAAGACCCCTGTAAAAGGCTCTCATATTATTGGTATACGAAAAAAGACTTTGCAGATTTCACAAACAAATAAGCAAAATATTTTTTCAGTCAGGTTTAAATTGGGAGGGGTATATCCGGTCATAAAAATTCCCGTATATTCATTTGCAAATGATTTCTTTGAACTAGATTTACTTTTAGGCAATGAATATAAAGAGCTTGAAGAAAAATTATATGAAACTTTATCAACTAAAAAAAGAATTGAAATTATAGAAGATTATCTGTTAAAGAAAATTTATGGAAACAATATGGACGATTATAATTTTGTAGAAGCTTGTTCAAAACTACTTTTACAAAATCCTTCTATGGATATAAAAACCTTATCCGATAATTTTAACACAAATTATAAAACCATTGAAAGAAAATTTCAAAAAGTTATGGGTTTAACTCCCACTGAACTTTTAAAGATACGCCGCTTTAATAATGCGGTTTTTTCAATGTACTCATGTAAATATAATTCACTTACTGCGATTGCTTATAAATGCGGGTATTTTGATCAGTCACACTTTATCCGGGAATTTAAGCAGCTTACAACTTTTTCTCCCAAAGAATTTTTAAAAGAACAATTTACAATTGTCCAGGTAATACAGCCCGCACTTGCAGAACGGCTGTCGAAAATGTACAATTTGTAAAACTACTTATCTTTTATTTTTATTATAAATTTTTTAACTAAAAAAACATCAAGGAGTTATTATGAGCAGCTCAATCAAGAGTCTTATACCCTACTTAACATTTGACGGCAACTGTGAAGAAGCATTAAATACTTACAGCAAAATTCTTGAAGGAAAAGTAACTATCGAAGGACGATATGATAACCCGGCAATGAAAGCACCCAAAGAGTATCATGACAAAGTTATGCATGCTTCACTTAAATTTGGAGAGCTAACAATTTTAGCATCAGACATTTATCCGGGGCGGCAGCTAAATAGAGGAAGTTCTGATACGTCATTGTCTTTAACTGCTTCGAATCCTGAAGAAGGAAAAAGAATTTTCGGGCAGCTTGCCGAAAAAGGCAAAGTCCATATCCCTTTTGAAAAACAATTTTGGGGTGCATGGCATGGAAACTTAACAGACAAGTTTGGAATAAAATGGATGATGAATTGTGAATAATCATTTTTCAAGAATAAAACATCATATTAAGATAAAATGAAACGAACAATTCGAATGAAGCAAAATTTTTCTTTTGACCGGGAACAAGTATGGCTTGCTCTTACTGATTCTAATCTGCTTGGACAATGGTTTATGAAAAACGACTTCAGGCCCGAAATTAATTTTGAGTTTACATTTCGGATGGTTCCACAGAAAGGATGGGATGGAATTACTCATTGTAAAATAATTGAGATTGCTCCATTACAAAAACTTGTATATACTTATAAGGGAAGTGCAACCGGAGAAAAAACATTGTCATGTGCTGGCATCCATTCGGAAACTGCGGATAAAGCTGCTAAAGGTATTTTCACGGAACTTGATACAATATTAAGTTTTACTTTAACCCCTATCTGCGGTGGAACAACTTTATTCATGGAACATTCAGGCTTTCAAGGATTCAAACTAGTTTTAATCAGCTTTGTTTTCGGGATGGGCTGGAAAAAACAAATGAAGAAACTTGGGACACTATTAGAAAAATTAGAAAGAGAAAAACCAATAACTAAAAAAATTAGCCTTGAGGATTAATAAAAATCCTCAAGGCTGTAATTATTTATTTCTTAATTAACTTCCTTTTTCCATTCTGGAAATCTTCCCGGTGTGTACGGCGCTCCATACTTTTCAAGTTTTGATTCTAGATTTTTTACTTCTTCATTAATTGATTTTAATGTAGTTAGCAACCCTTCAAATTGATTTGCTGCCGCATTATAATTATCAATATAAGTAGTAGTTGGGGCAGATGTTGTATACCACAAAGAAGAAGTTATCATATCAACACGCTGCTTTACTGATGTTGGAGAAAACCCTTCATACTGTGCCTTCAAAGGATCACCGTTAAGTTTTCTGTTAAAGTCATCAAGTTCCTTTTTAATTTTAAGGGCAGTGTTGTATGATTCATCCGGAACTCCTGCTCCGTCAATTACAGCTTTTTCGAGAAACTTAATTTTTTCATCTAACGATTTTCTAAACTCATCAGCACCGGAAACTGCACGCGTAAGGTTTGCAACTTTCTTGTTGAACTTGTCTAATGCCTGTCTATCATTTACAGGAAGACTGGTATTGTTTAATGATTTACAGACAAATTCCTGAGGCGAAACAAGCTCTGTAAATTTATCATCCTGGAATTTTGAAAGAGATACTTTATACTTTCCAGGTACTACCATGTAACCAAGTTCCGGTTGGTTCCAGGGAATTGAATTATCCTGAGGCTTTAATGAAACCGCTGTAAAAGGATTATACCTAAAATCCCAAACAATTCTATTAACACCTTTTTTAGGATCGGCTTTTATTTTTCTAATTACGTTGCCGTCCTGATCGGTAACTGTAAATAGAAGGTAACCTTTAGGTTCTTCTTGTTCATTCAATTGAGTTTGATATGATGGATATTTAATCTCCTCTTTCTTTTTCTGTTCTTCCTTTTCCTCATCTCTCCTTTTTTCTTTTAATGATTTAATATCGTCCTTTAAGTAATAAGTGAATACAGCCCCAACTTCCGGATTAGGTGCACTATAAAAACTTGCCCCTTGAAATGAAACTCCCTTAAATCCAAAAGGAGTTGATTCAACATACATTAGAGCATCTTTTATTGGGAAAATATATTCATCTTTATTTAAAGTTTCTTTAGACATATAACGTAGTGGGGAATAATCATCAAGGATATAAATGCCTCTTCCGAATGTGGAAACCACCAGATCATTTTCTCTTCTTTGGATAGTAATGTTTGTAACCATTTCTGTTGGAATTCCGTTCTTAAACTTTATCCATTCCTTACCACCATCAACAGAAAAATAAACACCAAATTGAGTTCCGATAAAAAGTAAATCTTTATCTTTATTATCTTCGGCAATAGTAAAGGTTGAACCATAATCTGGAAGATTACCGTTAAATAAAAACCAAGACTTACCTCCATCTGTCGTTTTATACACATAAGGCTTGAAATCCCCCGCGACAAAATTATTACAAGCTGCATATGCAATGTTTTTATCAAAATGTGAAGCAGCAATTTCTGATATAGTTGCATACTCGGGTAAACCAGGAGTTGAGGATTTATTCCAACTCTTACCTCCATCTGTAGTATAATGAATTAATCCGTCGACAGAACCGGTGAACAAAAAATTTTCATCAAGTGGAGATTCAGCAATTGACGATAATTGAGCCATTGAGCCTTTCTTTGCAAGATCATCAATACTCCAGCTTCTATCCATCAAATCCTGCATTTCTTTCGGAACACCTCTAGTTAAATCCGGACTGATTACTTTCCAGGTACTGCCCATGTCATCTGTTCTAAATAATTTGTTCGCACCAAAGTACAATCTTTTATTATCGTATTTTGAGATTAGAAGAGCAGCATCCCAATCGAACCGGTATGCAGTGT
>CAZRMA010000432.1:0-3816 GCA_964600655.1 uncultured Ignavibacteriaceae bacterium | reverse complement strand
AGGAAATACATATTTCGGAAAGTGAAAATAATTTAGGATTAGCAAATTCTGTAATTAACGGTGTAACGGAAGTGATTAATAATTATAAAAAAGTGATTGTACTTGAAGACGATCTGATTTGCTCGCCCGATTTTTTAGCATTTATGAATAGTGCTTTGAATTTATACGCCGATAATCAAAAAATATTTTCTGTTTCGGGTTATAGTTTTCCGATCAAAATTCCAACATCTTATAAAGATGCTGTTTATATTTTGCCGCGTTCTACATCTTGGGGATGGGCAACCTGGTTAAATAGATGGCAGAGAGCAGATTGGGAAGTTAAAGATTTTAACGCATTTCGACATAATAAAAATTCTCAAAAAAACTTTAACAAAGGAGGAAATGATCTTAGTGCAATGCTTAAATCACAAACTTATGGATATTTAGATTCTTGGGGAATAAGATGGGCATATACTCATTTTAAGAATGAAAGTTATTGTCTATATCCTGTACAATCCAGAATTCAAAATATTGGCGCAGATGGCAGTGGAACACATTTCAGAAGAAAAACTAAAAAATACGACGTTGAAATAAAAAATGATTTAACGAGTTTAAAGCTCAACGAGAATATTGCTTGTAACCCCGAAATATTAGCTCAGGTTAAGAATATTTTTAACCTTAGTTTTATTAGAAAAATAATAAATTTCTTAAAACTGAATCCGGTTATCGGCTATATACACCTAAAACTTTTGCATAGGCATCAGTGAAGCATACAGAATAATCCGTTTTACTCAACTCTTTAATTCTAGTAATAGAATTATCAATATTTTTTCCCCTAAACTCATTATCCATTAATCCCTTTTTTATCATTTCAGTTACTTCTTCCAGATTTTCAGGATTAAATAAAAACTCATTGTTATTTACGGTATCTGGTAAAGAAGTAACATTCGAACAAATTACCGGAGAATTGTACTTCATTGCTTCATACAGGGGACCACTGCCGGCTTCATACATAGTAGGTATTACAACTAACTTTGCCATTTTATACAGACTAATTAAATCACTCTCAGAGATTATTCCTAAAAATTTAACTTCATTTTCCAGACCCAATTCAGATATTTTATTTTGCAAAACATTATCAAAATAATCTGTTTTATTTCCGGTACATATTAATTGAACTTTAATTCCCTCCTCCTTCAGTTTATATATTGATTTAAATAGCAAAATATGATTTTTATGTCTCCAGGTTGCAGCCGGATATAAAATAAAATCATCAGCTAGTAAATATTTCTTTTTCACATCATCAAAATTTGAATATTCATTTTTAGTAAACCAATTTTCTGAAAATGGAGGGGGGCAAACAAAAATCCTGCTTTCATTGATTTGGAAGTTTTTTAATATATCTTTTTTTATATGTTCAAAAGATACTATTACACCATCTGATTCTTCCAGAGACTTTTTATTGTTTAATGCACGATGAAGCCTTTCCTGGCTGGAGAAAAATTCCGGAAAATGAAATTCCTGTAAATCATGCATTGTAATCACTATTGGAATATTTAATGAATATACAGGAGAGTATTGAATGGGTACATGTAACAAATTAACATTTTTTTTATTTATTCTTGATCTATAAGGATTTATCCAAAATGAAAGTTTTCTAATAAAATTTATCTTCTTTGAATCTGGGAAATAATTTTTTATAAGTAAAAAACTATCATACAGGAAATACGATAACATAAACGGTACTTTAATACTTAATTTCTTCCTATTAATTTCCAGAGTCTCCATTTTGGGATGATTTAGTAAAGCCGATATTTCATTTTTAATTTCAGGAGAATAGATCAAACAGATTTTTTCAATCTTATTTGAATTTAATAATAGTTTTAAAATTCCAGACGAGTAAGTGAAAATTCCTCCGGCTTTAACAGTGGTGTGATGTATATAAAAACCAATCTTCATTTTTACAAATAGAAATGTTAGCAGATTTTACGAAATTGATTTCAAGTAAATCAAATTATCATTCTTTGGTTCTATCCCGGAATTTATAAAACCAAAATCTTCATATATTTTTTTTGCTTTTAAGTTGTCACGGTGAACTTTAAGCATAAGCTTATTAATATTATTTATTTTACAAAATGAAATAGCATGCTGTAATGTTAGTCTTGCTAATCCTTTGCCTGCAAATTCGCTGGAAATCCAGACTCCATATGAGGGTATATCGTATCCTTCATCAAAACCACGCAGCATATAAAATCCAATAATTTTATTATTCAGAAAAATTCCAAAAAATAAATCAAGGTTTACATCGGTTAATATCTTTTTAACTGTCCCGAAATCAAAACTGAAGGGAATAAAATACCTGGAATAATCAGGATTACTATTTTGAAGGAGTTCACTTAGTTCTTGAGCTAAATCAGGTCCAATTTTTCTAATTGCAATATCTCTAAGGTTATTATTAGTTAACAACAAACTCTCTTATTTTATTACAAATATATAAAACATCATTTCTGCTCAGTCCCGGGTAACTTGGCAAAGTAACCCCTCTTTTTGCTATATCTTCTGCTACCGGAAGACTTTGGCCTTTTTTAAAGTAGAAAGGCATAGTATGAATCGGGAAAAAGACAGGTCTTGTTTCAATCCCAGCTTTTAAAAGATTATTCCTGAATTTATCCCTACTGATCTTTTTACTAACAAGGATATTCACCATCCAGTAAGAGTGAAAAATTTCCTTGGTTTCTTTATGAAATTCTAAAGGCAAGTCTTTCAAAAATACGTAATACCATTTTGCGATCTGCCTTTTTTTAGTAATAATCTTAGTTGCTCTTTCTAATTGTGCTAAACCAATAGCTGCACAAATATTTGTCATTCTATAATTATAGCCTACAATATCATGCCAGTATTCACGATTTTTCGCTAATCCCTGCCCCTTTAATCTTAGAGCAAGATTAAATAGTTTTTTATTATTAGTAACTACCATTCCTCCTTCACCTGTAGTAATAGTTTTATTACCAAAAAAACTAAACGAGGCTATGTCCCCCCAGTTACCAACGTGTTTATTTTTTAATTTAGAGCCAAATGCTTCTGCACAATCTTCAACAACTAAAAGATTATGTTCTTTAGCAATTTTCAGGATCTCTTTCATATTGCTTGGATATCCGTACAGGTGAGCAACCATGACTGCTTTTGTTCTTTTTGTAATTTTCTTTCTAATGTCTTCTGGGTCCGGCTGCCAGGAACCAGGTAGTGAATCAACAAAAACAGGCTTTGCGTTTGTATACGTTACAGCATTGGCGGAGGCTACATATGTCAACGTCGGAACTAAAACTTCATCACCTCTACCAATACCCAAAGTTAATAAAGCCAGATGTAGGGCTATTGTACCGTTTGGAACCGCAATTGCGTATTTAGAATTAGTAAACGACGCAAATTCTTTTTCAAACCTTGAAATGAATTCACCTTTCGACGAAATCCATGTTGAATCAAGACATTTATTTACATACCTTTTTTCATTACCGTTTAATAATGGCCTATAGACAGGGTACTTATAATTCATTAGATTATTTAGTGATTAAAATTAATATTATTTTCTTTGTCAAATATAGTATGAAGCCAAGATGCTTACAAGTCTGATGAGATTAGCTGCACTGCATATAGCTAGTTTCTTTACATTTGATACCAGATAAATTAATTTCCTAATTAATTTATTATTAATAAAAGATTAGATATTTTAGCGGGATAAGAATTCCATATAAATTATTATGATAGATTACGAAAACCTTAGGGACTCAAACGAACTCTTTTTTGATGAGTATATCCACAATTTTGGAAATGTACTCA
>CAZRMA010000431.1:0-3825 GCA_964600655.1 uncultured Ignavibacteriaceae bacterium | reverse complement strand
ACTTGAATCCATCACCGGAGTTAAAGTAGATGCACCTATAAATAAAAAAGGTGCCGAAATACTTTTTGTTGCACCATCTGCGGATTATTTTGGAACTCCCCACTATTTCACTTTACTCGGTTACCTTGCTTTATTTCATGAGATAGGTTTAGACTATACCTGGAGTACCTACGCTTCTGAAGGCGGCAACTTTGGCTCGTTCATTTCACATGATTTAATGAAGAGCTTAAATGCTAAAATTTATGCTGAAGCTAAACGTTTAGGTGTCAAGTGGATTATCGGTGGTGAATGCGGGCATATGTGGCGCGTATTGCATCAATACATGGATACATTAAATGGGCCTGCTGATTTTTTACAGGAGCCTGTTTCACCAATTACAGGTACTAAGTTTGAGAATACAAAATCAACAAAGATGGTTCATATCTGTGAATTCACTGCTGACCTTATAAAAAACAATAAAATTAAATTAGATAAAAATCGTAACAATCACCGCAGAGTTACATTTCACGATTCATGTAATCCGGCAAGAGCAATGGGGTTGATTGAAGAGCCGCGCTATATAATCAATAATTCTTGTAACTATTTCTTTGAAATGCCGGAAAACACAATTAAAGAACAAACATTCTGTTGCGGCAGCGGTGCCGGTTTGGGAACGGATGAAAATTTAGAAATGAGATTAAGAGGCGGACTGCCGAGAGCTAATGCAGTAAAATATGTAAAAGAAACAAATGAGGTTAATTATCTTGGCTGCATTTGTGCAATTGATAAAGCTACGCTTCCTCCGCTTATTGACTATTGGGTTGGAGGGGTTGATGTTGGCGGAGTTCATGAACTTGTTGGGAATGCTCTAGTAATGAAAGGTGAAAAGGAAAGAACTACAGATTTACGAGGAGAACCTTTAGCGGAATAATAGAATTTGGGATTAATGAAATTCAAATTTTGAACAGTACAATATTCCGACTTTTTATTTTCTTGGAATCAGGTTCTCCATAAAAATAGTTTAAGGGATTTAAAATGTATGACACAGGAAAAATAATTATGGGATTAATAATCTTTGTAGGATTATTTACTTCACCAATCTGGTATGATATTTTAAATGGTAAAGCAGCACTGAAGGAACCAAACCTTGTTTTGCCAACAAAGGAAGATCAAAAAGAATGTGTTGCTGATACAAAATTCATGCGCACTAATCACATGGTTTTATTAAATAATTGGAGATATGAAGTAGTAAGAGAAGGCAATCGAAAATATGTATCTGATCATCATCATAGAATTTTTGACAAAAGTCTTACAGGCACATGCCTAAATTGCCATTCAAACACCGAACAATTCTGCGATCAGTGCCACAACTACATGGGCGTTTCACCTTATTGCTGGGATTGTCATACCGAACCTGAAAAGTTGGAGAAAATGCAATGAATAAAAGCCGAAGAAATTTTTTCAAAATTGCCGGAATAACTGCTGTTGGATTAGTCTCAGAAAAATATGTAAGTGCGCGTACTAAAGGAACTACTTCAAAGATAATAAACAAAACCGAAAGTTCGGCTGAAAAGTTAGCAAACATAAAAGCAGCACAATCCAAATCATTGGCAAAAGAAAGATTAGCAATGGTCGTTGATTTGAAAAAATGCATTTCACAAAAAGGCTGTACAAAATGTATTGATATCTGCAACAAAGATCATAACATTCCAGATTTCGGAGAAACTAAAGACGAAATAAAATGGATATGGAAAGAAAAGTATGAAGGTACATTTGTCGACCAGGAAAACTTTTATATGCAAGATGCTCTAAAAGATAAAATGGTTCCGGTATTTTGCAACAATTGCGATGATCCACCATGTGTTGAAGTCTGCCCTACACAAGCAACATTTAAACGCGAAGATGGAATAGTAATGATGGATTGGCACCGCTGTATTGGATGCAGGTATTGTATGGCCGCCTGTCCTTACGGATCACGAAGCTTTAACTGGAGAGACCCGAGGCCATTTATTAAAGAAATCAATAATGATTTTCCAACACGTACCAGAGGTGTGGTTGAGAAATGTGAGTTCTGTGTGGAAAGATTAGCAAAAGGCCTTCCGCCTGCTTGTGTTGAAGTATGTCCGGTTAAAGCATTAGTCTTTGGAAACTTGAATGATCCGAAATCAGAAGTAAGAAAATTATTAAAAGAAAATTTTTCAGTAAGACGAAAACCGGGACTGGGAACAAACCCGGAAATTTATTATCTCGTATAAGGCTTTAATATGTTAGAACATGCATTAAAAGGAAATAAAAAATATTGGAGCTGGCTCTTCTTTCTTGGCTTCGTAATTCTGGTAGGATTTTATTTCTACATGAAGCAGTTTAGTTACGGTTTGGGATTAACCGGAATGAGCAGGAATGTGAGCTGGGGATTATACATCGCACAATTTACTTTTATCGTCGGCGTTGCCGCATCTGCTGTTATGGTTGTCCTTCCCTATTATTTACACGATTATAAGAAGTTCGGGAAGATTACAATACTCGGAGAATTTCTTGCCATATCTTCCTGTGTAATGTGCATAACTTTTGTATTCGTGGATTTAGGCCAGCCTCTTAGATTGGTAAATATTTTTCTTTATCCAACATTTCATTCTTTAATGTTTTGGGATGTAATTGCATTAAGCGGTTACTTAATTATAAATGTAATTATAACTCGTGTAACCTTAGGAGCTGAACATAAACAAATAGCACCGCCAAAGTGGATAAAGCCCATCATTATTTTATCAATTCCATGGGCAGTTAGTATTCATACGATTACTGCATTTTTACTATCTGGTCTTTCCGCCAGACCATTCTGGTTAACTGCTATTTTAGCTCCAAGATTTTTAGCCTCCGCATTTTCCGCAGGCCCGGCACTGCTAGTTGTACTCTGCCTGATATTAAAAAGAATTACAAAGTTCGACCCCGGTGATGAAGCAATAAAAAAGTTAACGAAACTAGCGCAAGATTATGACTTAACGTGGGAAAGAAATTGGGCAAGTTTTAATTTGGAAACTATTTATCAGAAACTTGGAAATAAGAAACAGGAAGAATACTATATAAAAAAGAACATCCGGAATAATCCGGATTCACCATATTTTTATGCTCATCTTGGTTGGTTTTATTTTAGGGAAGGAAAATATAAAGAAGCTCTGGAATGTGTGAAACAGGCTGAGAAAAGAGGGAAATATAAAAATTTAATGCATCTTAAAGATTTGATTTATGCAAAAATTCTGTTGGAAGAAGACAGAAACAGAAACTGATTTTTGTTTATGAATTTTTCGGAATTTCTAATAATCATTGGTATTTGTAAATTCCATTCTCTTATTTTTACACAAAACAAATTTTTGAATAATGGAATTAATTATGGAATTATTATCCCAGGAAGAAGTAAGAGTTATTGGAGCATTGCTTGAAAAAGAACATACAACACCCGAATATTATCCGTTAACAATAAATTCACTTGTAAACGCATGCAATCAAAAATCAAGCAGGAATCCTGTTGTAAATTATGACGATACAATTGTTGAACAAACAATACAAAAGTTACGCGATAAGAAATTAGTTTCAAAAGTAACAGGTCCTGATCAGAGGGTTCCCAAATACAGACAAATATTTTCACAATTTTATGATTTAACAAAACCTCAAACCGCCGTTTTGTGTGTGTTGTTTTTACGCGGTGCACAAACAATAGGAGAAATTAAAGGCAGATGCGGCAGAATTTTTGAATTCGAAAATTTAGCGGAAACCGAAAATATTCTTGATGAATTAATAAACAGAAATCATGATCCGTTTGTAATAAAACTTCCGAAAATTACGGGAAGA
>CAZRMA010000430.1:0-3834 GCA_964600655.1 uncultured Ignavibacteriaceae bacterium | reverse complement strand
TAATTAAATAGTAGAACAAGAACCCTATTAGAAATCGCCAGGCAATACTTTCATTAAAGAAGAATATATAATCATTTGGTGCGTTTAATCCCTTAACCATAATATTATAAACTACAAACAACCAGATGGTTGAAGATAAAATCCCTCCAACAATATAAGTAACAAGGATTTTTGAGACGTTTGTTTTTTCGAAAGGAATAAAGCTAGCTGGATACCAATAACTTAACCCTAAAGCGGCTAAAAGAAAATTTGAAACAATACTATCAACTAATGCAATACCATAGCTGACATTTAATCCGATGGATATGAGTAAGAAATAAATTGCAGAATTTATAAGCCAAAAGACAATGTAAAATAAAAAATATTTTAACTTTTGAAATATAGGATTTGAAACCATTTCAGTTCGTTTTTATGGGGTTCAAAATCTTGACTTAATTTCACCGCCGCCAAACATTGCCAGGCCTTTTATTATTAAAGTTCTGGTTTGATCTACGGAAATATTTGGATCTCTTCTAATTTTATTTGAGAAACCGCCAAAGATTGGGGTAACGCTTAAAATTACATTCCAACTATTCGGCACACGTATTTCAGTTCCTCCAAACATTATCAAAACATCAATTACATTATTTCCGTCGGCAAGCTGGCAGTTAGTTAAATCAATTTCGGAACCACCAAAGATTGCGGTTATATTCCCGCCTTTAAAGTTTTCGGAATTAATAATTTTTGTGCCTCCTCCAAAAATCGAAATATCATCAATGGTATCTCTCTTCAAAAAAGGATTGGGCGGCGCATCTTTATCTTCGGGCGTTCTTCGCTGTTTAAATATTATGTGGATTCCCAAAGCAATAATTACAAATGCAACAATGACTTCAAAATCAAGATCATACCAATCAAAAATTCTTCTTAAAAGGAAAAAAGCGCCCAATCCAGTTAAAATTATTCCAAGTGTTTTTTTATGCGAGTTGGCCAAAATTAAAATGCCAGCAACCAACATGAAAAAGGGCCATGAAAAAATTAAATGCGGCACATTAAGAAAAATTATTCCGAAAGATTTTAATAAAAATAATCCTCCGATAATTATTAATACAGCTCCTAATATGAATCGTGCATTACTTGAGTTATTGTTTTCGTTCATTTCCGTCTCCATAAGAAGATTATATTCTTTTATGGCAAGAACATAACCAATACGGAAGAATATTAGAAGCAAAAATCGGTGAACACACGATTTTCATCGGTAAGCGGTATAAATTTAGTGTTGAAAAATTTCTAAATATGATAATCCTTAAAATATTTGGATAGTATATCATTAGCTTTTTCATAACCGAGTTCATTTGCTTTTAGTAAATCATGATAAGCTTCTAATTTATTCGTTAGGTACAAATTAGATAATCCTCTGTAGAAATGAGCTTCGGCATCATCGCTATAAAACTTTAGGTATTTTGATAAGTCAACAATGCTACTGTCATATTCATCTAATTTGAACCAGGACATTCCTCTCCAAAAGTAGAGTTCAAAATCAAGTGAATCTTTTTTAATTGCAGCATTTAAGTCTATGATTGCATCGTAATAATATTCATCATAGTAATTTTGAATAGCTTGTTCTTTAAGAGACAATTTATTTATTGGTCTTGGTGGAGAAGGTAAGTATTCAATTATAGGTTCATTGACTATAATAGGAGGATAATAAATCGGATCAGTGAATGTTGGATAAGGATCACATACCGGTTCAGTATAATATAGACCGGAATTGCTTTCTTCTTCATAAGGATCGTGCCGAATTGGATTAACGTCTGGCTGCGTTATTATTCTTTCTTCTCTAATAGGCTGCCGTTCCACCGTTTTTTTATAGTCTTCATCAACAGCATTCCTTTTTTGTTTATCTGGAGGATTCGTTCTTATTATTTCTGTTCTTTGTGGTTGACGCGGTGTCTCCATTCTTTGTGACGGCTCATTTAATACAGGTCTTTTCTGCTCACCAGAAGGAGCAGGATTATTTACGATTGGTCTTTGAATTTGCTGAGGTTGAGATATTCTTTGAGGAGGCGCAGGCTGTTGATTGTTTGCCGGTTTCCGGATTTCAGCACTTGCCCCCGATCTTTCGGGCCTTTGTTGAGAATATATTGGAAAAGTAATTATTAAAAGAAATATTGCGATTGTTTTCAGGAATGATCTAAGGTATAATTTCGATTTCATTTCAGCCTCCACTCTTTAACTAATGTGAAATACCAAAATGGAAGCCAGAAACTCACTTTATTTTTATGGTTTATTTGAATAAATTTTTAGTAATCTGGCTTCATTCCTGAACACATGTGTATACTTTTTTGACCGGATTATTCATTTCAAATCCAAAGCAAATTTTCAGTATATTTGAGAATAAAATAAAACATTTGTGGAAATTAAATTGAGTAAACAAAAAATATTAGTTACTTCCGCTTTACCATATGCGAACGGACCAATTCATCTTGGACATTTGAGCGGGGCATATCTTCCGGCAGATATTTATGTCCGTTATAATCGTCTAAAAGGTAATGATATAATCTTTATTTGCGGCTCTGATGAGCATGGAGTTCCGATTACAATCAGTGCCGATAAAGAAGGTGTAAATCCAAATCAAATAATTGACCGATATCATAACATCAATAAGGATGCATTTGAAAAATTCGGGATGAGCTTTGACATTTACTCCCGAACGAGCTTGCCTATTCATCATGAAACAGCAAAAGATTTTTTTCTGGAATTTTATAACCGCGGAATTCTGAATGAAAAAAAGACGCTCCAATTTTATGATAAAAAAGCAAAAATGTTTTTACCTGACAGATACGTTGAGGGAACTTGTCCCGTTTGTGGTTACATTGAGGCCAGAAGTGATGAATGCGAAAATTGCGGTTCTTTGTATGACCCTAAAGAATTAAAAAACCCTAAAAGTAAAATTTCAGGTGAAACACCAGTTCTGAAAGAAACATCGCATTGGTATTTCCCGCTTGGTAAATATCAGAAAAGACTTGAAGAATACGTTGATACAATGAACAAAACTTACGGCTGGAAAGATAATGTACTTCAATATTGTAAAGGTTGGTTTAAAAGCGGTTTACAAGATAGAGCAATTACAAGGGATTTGGATTGGGGAATTTCCGTTCCAATTGATTCTGCTTTAGGAAAAGTGATTTATGTTTGGTTTGAAGCAGTGCTCGGTTACATATCAGCCACAAAAGAATTATCCAAGCAAAGAGGGAATGAAAATCTTTGGAGAGAATACTGGCAGGGCGAAAAAACAAAATATGTTGCATTTATAGGGAAAGATAATATCGTATTTCATTGTATAATTTTTCCGGCAATATTGATGGGTTGGAATGATGGTGAAAAGGAAAAATATATTCTTCCGCAAAATGTGCCCGCAAATGAATTCTTAAATTTTGAAGGGAAAAAATTTTCCAAAAGCAGAAACTGGGGAATTGATGTAATTGATTTTCTTAAGATTTTTTCTGCCGATTCATTGCGATATATGCTTGCTGCTAATCTTCCTGAACTTCGCGATACGGATTTTACCTGGAGAGAATTTCAATCAAGAAATAACAGCGAACTTGCTGATATTTTGGGGAATTTCATTAATAGAACCTTTACATTCGTTCATAAAAACTTTGAAGGCAAAGTTCCTAAAAAAGGTTCAATCAATAAGATTGATGTTGATATGCTTAATCTTATTTCAGAGTACCCGCAAAAAATTTCAACTCTATTTGAGGGTTATAAAATTAAAGAAGGCGTACTTGAAATGATGAATCTTGCCCGTGCAGCAAATAAATATTTCAATGATTCCGAACCCTGGAAAACTGTAAA
>CAZRMA010000429.1:0-3837 GCA_964600655.1 uncultured Ignavibacteriaceae bacterium | reverse complement strand
CTACGGGAGCAACTACAGCGGAATGTGCAAAGGTTTTTTTAGATGGCGGGGCAAACAAAGTGTATGCAGCATCTATTGCGATAGCTGATTATGATAATTAACTTACATTCTTTCCGGTGCAGACACACCCAAAATACTCAATCCATTTTTAATCACTATCTTAGTTGCCAACGCAAGTGAAACTCTCGCTTCAGCTAATCTCTTTTCAGTTCCAAGTATTCTGCAGAAGGTATAAAATTTATGGAAAGCTGCTGCGAGTTCTTCTAAGTAACTGCATATTCTGTGAGTTTCAAAAAAATCGGCACTTAAAATTACTTCTTCCTTAAATTGATGAAGCTTCTTTAGTAATTGCTGCTCTTCAGAAGTAACAAGTAAATTTAAGTATTCATTTGATGCTTCTAAGTTTTCACCTTCAATCATTTTTAGGATTGAACAAATTCTTGCATGCGCATATTGAAGATAGAATACCGGGTTTTCATCTGACTGCTTTTTTGCCAACCCTAAATCAAAATTCATGTGAGTTGTAATATTTCTCATGTTGAAAAAGTACCTCACAACGTCTGCACCAACTTCATCAATTAATTGGTCCAAAGTTATATAATTGGCTTTTCGGGTTGACATTTTTACGACTTCACCATTATCCAATATGGTTACAAATTGGTGAATTAGAACTTTAACTTTGTCGGAATCATAATCCAAAGACTTTATTCCGGCAAGAACATCGGGGAAAGTAGCGTTATGGTCAGAACCAAATAAATCAACAAGCAAATCATATCCTCGATCTAATTTAACAGCATGATACGCAATATCCGGGAGTCGGTAAGTTGGCTCACCTGTTGATTTCACTATAACTTTATCCTGTTGATTTCCGAGTTCAGAAAGCTTCAACCAGGTTGCACCTTCTTTTTCATAAGATAAATTTTTATCTTCAAAATTCTTTAATAGACTTTTAATCTTTCCTTCCTCATAAAGGCTATTTTCATTAAAAAATATTTTATGCTTTATATTTAATCTTTGCAAAGTTGATTGAATATCCTTAAATATTTCCTTTTCTGCTCTTTGCTTAAAAATTCCTTCTGCAGGCTCACTTGAAAGTTTTTCCCCATATTCACTGAACAAATCTTTTGCAATATCTTTAATGTATTCACCCTGATAGTAATCGTCCGGGAATTCATTTTTGATTCCGAGTAAATCTAAATATCTAAGTCTAACCGAATCACCGAGAACGCGCATTTGCCTGCCAGCATTATTAAAATAATATTCCCTATCGACTTCATATCCAACCCATTCAAGAATATTTGCAATTGTATCGCCAACAACAGCATTTCTGCCATGTCCCACTGTTAAAGGTCCGGTTGGGTTAGCTGATACAAACTCAACATTTGCTTTTTTCCCTTTGTGTTTGTCTGATTTCCCGTATTCATTTTCCTTTAGAATAACGTCTTTAATAATGTCTGAAATGAAAGATGCGCTAAAGAAAAAATTTATAAATCCTGCTCCGGCAATTTCAACTTTACTGATGATATTTGAATCATATTCTAAATTAGAAATTATTTCTTCTGCAATTTCTCTTGGTTTTCTTTTCAAAACTTTAGCAAGAAGCATTGCCGCGTTTGATGAAAGATCCCCATGAGTTTCAATTTTAGGAACATCAAAAGTTAAACTGATATCATTGAGATATGATAATTTATCTGAAGCTTTGAGAAATATTTGAAATAAGTATTCTTTCAAGTTTCTTCCGTAAAAGTAATTTTATATTAATATTATTCCGACTTAATTTTTTTGGGTCTGCCTGGTTTCCTCTTAGCCGGCGGAGGTTTTAAAGCCGGATCCGTTACATCGGTAATTTCCGCATCTCCCCAAAGTTTTTCCAGACTATAGAATTGGCGTGAATCCTTTTTAAATACATGAGCAACAACATCAACGAAATCAAGTAATATCCAGTTCAATCCCTTATAGCCTTCCTTATGCCAGCATCTAATACCTTCATCCCGTAAAGTTTTATCAATCTCGTCTGCAATTGCTTTTACTTGCGTGTCAGAATCTGCGCTGCAAATAACAAAATAATCAGCTATAGTGGTCAATTTTTGTAAATCAATAATTTTAACATCAAATCCTTTTTTATTAAATACGAGTTCTGCAATTTTTCTTGCTAATTGTTTTGAATCCAAATTAGTTCCTCTAATTATTTTAATGGGTTTAATTGATTAAAGTCTTTTCCAATAATAATTGAAACATCTAAAAAATATTCCTTATTCAATTGCTGGATAACGTTTTTTTTATTTACTCCAATTGCTTCAGCAACTTTTTCTGCATTAGCTTTATTCCCGGATCTATCTATGACCATCGTTTTGTCAATATCAAATGACATATAATTTCCCATTTGTACAACATCAAAATTTCTATCACGTAAATAGCTGGTGAATTTTTCTGCCACACCGGATTTACCGCATCCGTTTAAAACTTCTACTTGAACGATTTTAGAAGCTTGATTTTTTCTTGCAAGAGTTTCTTTATTGGTCTGATTTTCTTTAATCTTGCTGATGAATGAATACACCATAAAAGCTATTACTAACCCAAGTAAGATAATAATAATATTCAGAAAAAGATTTGATGTGGAAGTTTTAAGGCTAATCTCTTTAGGTATTTTGGATGGTGAATTTTTTCCCTTCACTTATTCAATCTCGGTTAACCGCAAATGAAGAATTTGCTGAATGATTTTTATCTTCTCCAATCCCAATCGTTATCAAAGCCATTGTAAAAGCTGTTTCCATAATAGCCATAACCATAAGGTGAATAGTAATTGTTCGGCACATTTCTATATTGAAAAGTAATGTAAACATCATCCCATGGTTTATAGTTTATTGCTGCTTTGCTTAAATAAATTCCATTAAGATTATTTTGAAATTTCTGACCGAAAGAGCTGTATGGTGAATTGACAACACTTACATCAGCCTGAACATTTAATTTATTTGAAAATTTATAAGCCATGCTATTTGTATAAACTCCCATTGCCAGTCCTTCATTTCCAAATGAAGAATATGACATACTGATTGATTGATTCATGGAAAAATTATCAGAATTTAAAAATCCAAATAATGAGCTTGAATTAGTATTAATTATACCGTCCTTAATATTTGAAGTAGGAAATGGCGGATCTTTATATTGTGAAAAAGCCGTACCTGCTAAAAATAAAACCATTGCTATCAATATCTTTTTCATACTACTAATGCCTTTTTAGTTAACAGAATATTAAATAAAACAACTAAAAAAATCAATGTTACAATAAATCTAAAACTACAATATCTTTGTTACTTTGTTAGAATCATCAACCAAAACTATTTTCGGTTTATGCTTTTTTGCTTCATCATCAGTCATTTGTGAATACGTAATAATAATCACTTTATCGCCAACTGCACCAAGTCTTGCTGCAGGTCCATTCAAGCAAATCATTCCGCTATCAGGTGGACCTTCAAGAGTATAAGTTTCCAGTCTTGTACCGTTATTAGCGTTTACAACTTGAACTTTTTCATACGGCAAAATTTCCGCAGCTTCCAATAATTTTTTATCGATTGTTATACTTCCTTCGTAATACAACTCTGCCATAGTAACTGTGGCAAAGTGTATTTTCGATTTGAACATTTCCCTTGTCATGAACTGTATAATTCCATTTTTTTAATTATCAAATATACAGAGTTTAGGTTTACAGTATCAAGACAAACAGAACGACACTTACATATTGTAAACCTTTTTAATACACTTTTTGATAAAAAAAACAGATAAATAGCTAATCACTTTAGAAAAATTGGTTTTATATCTTGAAAAACAAAAAAAGTG
>CAZRMA010000428.1:0-3846 GCA_964600655.1 uncultured Ignavibacteriaceae bacterium | reverse complement strand
TTAGTAGATTAAAATTGTAAATGGACAGATTTACAATTTTTGATGCTTTGAAAGCTTTATCAAATATGAATGCGGGAGCAAGCCAAAAGAATTAAAAAGAATAAAAAAAGGCGATTTAAAGAATCGCCTTACAAAAATTTTAAGGTTTGTTAGTATTTATATCTAATTAAAATTATTTCATTAGTATCATCTTTTTGGTTACAATATTGTTTCCTGCTTGGATTCTATAGAAATAAATTCCGCTGCTCAATCCCTTTGCGTTGAACTCAACTTCAAAATTTCCTGCACTCTGTTCTTTGTTAACTAGAACAGCAATTTCTTTTCCGAGGGTGTTATAAACTTTTAATTGGACTAAGCTGGTTTTGGGAATTGAATAACTAATTTTTGTTGTTGGGTTAAATGGATTGGGGTAATTTTGTATTAAATCAAAATTATTTGGTTTAATTTCTTTATCGCTTACATCTACCATGGAAGCTGAAAGCAATAGTTGATAACCTCCTGCTACAAATCCTGTGTCGGGAGCACTACCACTTACACCGCCAACTAATAAAAACACACCTTCTTTAGTCATATAAATATACTCCTTATCACCGTAACCTGTATGGTCTTTCTTTACTCTTATGCATTCATAATTCCCATTCGAAAGTTTCAATGTCCCATAACCATCCACCTTTGTTATTTCCAAACTAGTAGATGTATCAAAATTTGTTAGCTGCCAGCTTGAATCAAACATTGATCCATATAAAGTAATTTGTTGGTTGAACTCAGCTCCATAAACTGTTGGAAATTTGCCTAGTAATTCATAAGGTGTGTATCGCTTTATTTTATTGATAGGGAAGTTTGAAGCTTCTCCAAGCACATATATTGAATCATTACTAGAAAAAAATACCGGGTTGTTTTCTATTGTTGAAGGAGTTTCTCCAATAGTAATTGCACTCGAAGGAAAATAACCAATAAACTCAGGAATGGAACTTATTAAATAATTATATGATATTTCCAAAGAATTCAAATCAATAAATGAAAAATCATATACATTCGGACCATCAGTCTTACCAATATCTACGGTTCCCTCTGCAACAGGGGTATAATAATGTTGGCTGCCTGGTGCAAATATATTTAAAAATTCTTCCTGCGTAATTGAAACTTGTGAAAACATGGTTTCTGATAATAAAATGAAAGAGCATAAAATTGAGAACATCAATTTGAAACTGGAAAAAGTATATTGTGTATTCATTTTTCTTTCCTTCGACTATATCCCGGAAGATTAAGTCTTATGATTAATTGTTATTGTAATTTATATATTAATATTATTTAGAGATGTTTGAAATGCTGTTCCATCAAAAAGTTATTGAATAAATTAAATGAAAATTCATTACACAGTTTAACTTTATTAAATCAATAAGAGCATCTTCATGAAAAACAAATATCAATGTGGAGACTAGTTAACTCAAGGAATCAGCAACTGTTGTGCCGTTACAATTGATTCATTTAATAGGTTATTTTTAATGTTTTAGCGAAAATATTAGCAGCTATAAATAATAGTTACAAGTAGAATAAACTTGCCAAACAGCAAATAAATTGGATAAAAAAGAAAGTGAATATTTTTACAGCCGGGGTTTGAAAATAATTAATTAGCATCAAAGAGAATGAGGTTACTAATTATTCAGCTAAATCATTAATGATTGGAGATAGATTAAAACTAACTTTAACTGGAAGGCTTGATATTAAGTTAGTAATAGAGGGTGAAAAGATATAAGGTTATAGATACCTGGATGTGATTAAGGCATATAAGTATTTGTTATGCTGTCAAGTACATCTCTATGATAAACATATGTTTTAAAGTTCACTTCCTGAACTTTAAATTTTGCTTTTGTCCGATTTAAAAACTCACTGTCCTCACTATAGGGTAAATTTTTAAAACCATTTAATTCAATGAAGACTTTACTTTTGCCAAAAAATGTAGCACCTACTGTACATTTTGATAAATGAATAAATTTTGTTGGATTGTCTTTATCACGTACATATTGATCTCCAATAATTTTAACGCCGCCGTATATCAAATCCACATCTGGGTTGGCCATCATGAAAGATAATCGTTTTGCAAGATGATCCTTTTCGTACCGATCATCGCTGTCAATAAAAGTTATATACTTTCCAAGTGATAAATTAATTCCTTTATTTCTGCTTAAAGGAAGTTTCATATTTGCATGTGATACTACAGTAATATTTTCAGAATAATTTTCGTAATCCTTCAATATTTCAAGTGAGTTATCAGTGCTGCCATCATCAATCGCAATTAATTCCCAATCAGTTAGAGATTGATTTAAGACCGAGTTTATACACCGCTTCAAATACGAAGCTCGATTATAAACCGTTAGAATAATTGAAACTACCGGAAGAGAATTAAAAGTAGTTCTTGAAAATTGATTCACAATTTTATTCATCTATAACATCTTTAGAAATTATTTTTACTCTTAAAAGCAGGTTCTACTAATTTTAATATAGAAAAAAATAATGAAATATTTGACCACTTTATTATCCCCTAAGTATTTTACCATAGTTTTTTCCCGACTGCATGATTTACTTCATAAGAGTTTAATACATTGTAATAAAGAATTTGAACATATTGAAGTTCAGCTTCAGATAGAGAAGTTTCCGCATCAATTAAATCCAGATTGGTGATAACCCCATCTTGATAACTAAGCTGTGCTCTTTTAACTGCTTGTTTAGCTTGCTCAACCTGAAGCTGAGTATTTCTAAATTTTGCTAGGTTAGAATTATAGTCGGCAACAGACTTGTCGACCTCTAATTTAATATTTCTTTCAATCTCTAAAATTTTAGCAGAAGCTGCTTTTAATTTTGCCTCGGCTTCTTCAACTTTACCATCCTTTAAGCTGCCGTTAAAAATTGGAATGCTAGCATTTACACCGGCAGCCCAATTTCCTCTTAACACTTCAAGATTAGGTTCGTAACCATTTTTAAAGCCGTAACTAGCAAAAAGATTTAGCATCGGCTTATCGGAGAATGAAGCAAGCTGTTTTCCCATGCTTGCACTATTTTCAGCATCCTTTGCAAGTATCATTTCAGGCCTTTTTGAGTAGGCTTCAGCTAAAAGTGAATCTGAATTAAAGTAGGTTGAATCGGCATTAAACTCCCCGGAAAGGATAATTTCTGTATTATCTTTCCAGCCCATTAAGCTGCCTAAGAAAATCTTTGCTTTGGTTAAAGCATTTAATAAATCAACCTTCTGATTTTGAACGGCAGCTAATTTTACTTTTGTAGTGAGAATGTCATAATCGGTCGCGCTGCCACTTTGAACCTTTTTTGTAGTTATATCAATATGTTGATTCAAATTGTTAATCTGTTCATTTTTAACATCGATACTTTTTTCAAGAAACAATACTGAAAAAAATGCTTTAGTGGTTTGATACGCCAGATTATTTTTTATTAATCTAATTTCATCTTCCGAAGAAAGTTTATAGCTCTTAGCAAGTTCTACTAGAGCATCTCTTTTTCCAAAATCGTAAAGAAGCTCTCTGGCAGAAACATGAATATCATAATTATTATTTGGAGCCAGATATAAATTACTGCCGCCAAAATTAAAAGAGGGGATAGGGCCTATTCGAGTGTAGGAAATATCGCCTTCAACTTCAGGATAATAAAAACTTTCCTGCTGATTAATTTTTGCTTTCGCAGCATTGATTTGTTCTTCAGCCTGTTTAAGTAAAGGTTGATTTGTTAATGCATTTTGAATAGCTTCTTGTAAAGTTAATGATTTTGCTTCTTGCTGCGCAAAGCAATTGATTTCAAATATACTAATTGTTATAAATATTAAAATTATGATAA
>CAZRMA010000427.1:0-3855 GCA_964600655.1 uncultured Ignavibacteriaceae bacterium | reverse complement strand
CCTTTTAAAGATTCAATTGGAGGAGCGCCAGGTTTACTCCAGTCTCTTACGCTATGGCATAAAAAACAATGTGAGCCCCCGTTTGTGAGATATTTTCCCCGTGCTATTCTTTCGGGGGTGCTTTCAAATTTTACATCAGTAAGCGGGCGGACTTTTAATCCAGCAGTTAAGTAAACTTCCTCTTGTCCCCCTGCCGTTTTATCTGGCTTTTTTTCGCTGCATCCATTAACTATTAATAATGCAGCAAGAAATAAAAGAACACGGAAGTAATTCTTCATGAAGCGCCTTTCTATTTAGGGAAGTAAGTGAATTGGGTTTAATGAAAATAGACATATTATTTTATATATGAAACAAAATAATTGAAGAATAAAGCAAGGGAGTTCAAATAAATCTGATTGTATCTTTATGCCTAATAGTAATTAATGTCTTCTTAAAATAATAGAGGTACAAAATTATTGAGGCTACCGCTATTTTTAATTTCAATTATCTTTTTTAATTTCCTTACAACAAAAGAAATCAAATCTTATTTAATTAAAATTTCATTTATAATTATGGCGTACGATTTAAAATTAGCAGATAGAATCAGAGAAGGAATTTATGATCTATCTCCTCAAATTCTTCCGGGCTGCACCGTTGAAGAGAAAAAGATGATGGGCGGATTGACATTTATGGTTAATGACAAAATGTGTGTCGGCATCTTTAAAGACGATATGATGGTTCGAATTGATCCTCAAATTTATGAAAAAGTACTTGAAAGGCCTGGCTGCCGCGAAATGGACTTTACAAATAGGCCAATGATCGGATTTGTATATGTCAGTAATAAAGGCATGAAAACAAAAAAAGATTTTTTCTATTGGATCTCTCTTGCACTTGAATACAATAAAAAAGCAAAACCTTCAAAAAAGCGCCAAAAGAAGAGCAAATAAAATTTAAACTTCCCAACTACAAAACAAAAAAAACCAGTTTGTGCTATTCGCAAAAACGTTAAGAGGCTGTAAATATTATTTTTACTGCCTCTCATATTAAATGAAGCGGAAAAATAATTTTTACATTGAAGGCCACAGCCAACCAAAAATACCGCCGGTAAACAAAGCATAAATTAATCCGTCGAACATAAATTTAATAGTGGTTGCCCAGCTTCTTTTATACCAAATACTGTTTTGCATTAATGCCAAACTGTAACCGGTAAATGCAATAGCACCGACGAACCTAAATACTGAAAGATAATTTGAAGAAGGTGGAAGTGCATGTCCAGTTATATAAGCTGCAAAAATTCCTATTATTAAGCAGTATACAAACCACATAGCGAGACTGGAACCCATACCCAAATTACCGGATGGGAAAACATGTAAAAGCCCAACAGGTCCTTTTGCCATTTTATCTTTATACTCTTGCGAATTTCTTTCTTTAGAATCAGAGCAAAAAGGGAACATATATTCCCCTGCCGGAACTTTTGATTTTGCCAAATCGCCCATAACCTGATCTTCGTTTGGAATTTTTTTGAAATCGGATTTATGATACGGCATCATCATATGAATAATTGAACTGATAATAAAAACTAAAACTGCAGATAGAAGGATTGGAAGCCAAAGAGAAATGATAGAAACCATTTTTGCACTCCTTGTTTTTGATTTGATAAATTAGTTTTGAAAGTATAAATAGAAAATACTTAAAAATGTTTATGACATGCAATAATTAAATGCTGCCAAGTTATCTATATAATAAGACTTTTTATTTTAAAAAATTATTCTTTTTAGTAACAATTTTAGATCGGCAGGATTAAAAATAATTAATTGTTATTCAAATACATTTTCAACAAGCTTTCACTACTAAATAAATTTTTTATGTCTTTGTATGGTATAAAAACTTCAATTGCACCAAAAACGTAAGCAGCAACTTCATAAGGATTAAAAAGAAATAACAAGCCTTTCTTCTTAATTAGAAAGTTATCATTCAATTCAAATTTATCATTATCAAACCAATATCCGGCTTCATTCAAACTTTCCCCTGGTTTTAAGTTTTGTTTTTCTCTGAAAATTTTTTCGCCAGCTTTATATAATTCATTTTCATAACCCGGCTTAAATAAATCTGATAACTCAATTGCCTCTCCTGTCATCATACTAAAATTGATAAAGCTTGTCATTGAGTTCGGGTGAGCGCCGCCCATATAATAATACTCCCGATTAGACACGCTGAATATTGAATCATTAACATTCTCAACTGAAATATTCCGTTGAATTGACCAGCTTTGGTGCATATCAGGAAACTCATTCTTGAATTCATTAAAGCTTTCAAGAAAATCGTCTGCCATTGAATCAAAATTAGAAAATGATTTATCCTCGCTATATGGAGCTAAAAGGGTATTGATAATATTATGATTAATTTTAGTAATTGCCTGCTTATTAGCTGAATAAGTTATTTGCGGATAATTAAATTTTATTTCCGCACAAGGAGTGCTAGAAGAATCACAGTCTCCGGTTTTTCTTTCAAACGTAATCGTTTTATAATCTACAGATTTCCCGGCAGGCTGTTTTTCGTTACTCCTATTACATGACCAAAATGGGAGGGTTATAATAAAAACTAAAATAGAAATAAAAATAATTTTCATTTTATACTCTGATTTCAGATTATAGCGGGGTTATTTGAAAACTCAACGGTACGCACATAACTATTTTGTTTGTACTATTTATTAAAATATATCTATAGAAAAGATACACATGAAAAATAAAACTAAACAGTTTATTTAAGATAATTCTTGATTTAGATTATTTAAAAATATAATATTGCGGGTCAACCCTAAATTAAATACAACATACTTTTTCGTGGAGGAAATATTGTCAAAAGTTACATCTTTAAATGATTTTCCGGAATGCACAATTTCATTCTTAAAAAAACTTTCAAAAAATAATAACCGGGATTGGTTCGAAGCTCACCGGGATGACTATAATAAGAATTTTTTCGAGCCCGCACAGGAGTTTGTTGTAAATATGGGTGCAAAATTATTTGAGCTTTCACCATTCATTACAGCCGTGCCTAAAATAGATAAATCTATTTTTAGAATTCACCGCGACGTTAGGTTTTCAAAGGATAAATCTCCATATAAAACAAATCTAGGGGTTTATTTTTGGGAAGGCGGAAAGAAAATGGAGAGCCCGGGATTTTATTTTCATATTGATCCTAAAGAATTTTTCATTGGAGCCGGTATTTACATGTTTCCACCTGACATACTGAAAAAATATAGAAATTTAATTGCAAATACACCAGCTGGAGATGAGCTAAGCAAAATTCTTAAATCAATTTTAAGGAATAAAAAGTATTCACTTGGCGGAAAGAAGTTTAAAAAGATACCTAAAGGATTTAACCCTGATTCAAAGCAAGCGGATCTTCTTTTACATGAATCGGTTTATGCTTTTTACAGCAGCAATAATTTGGAAGAAATCAAAAATAAAAATTTGGTTAATTTCGTTTATAAAGTTTTTAAAGATATGTCACCGCTTCATTTCTGGATGGTAAAATATTTATCGGTAAAATCTATTTGACAATTTCTCAAAGCAAAATATCTCTCCGGTTTCTTAAAGAAACCGGAGTTATTAATGATCTATTAAAATTGAAATTACAACTTCACTAAAATCTAAGGTTAATGTTTAGTTGTCCCGCAATTGAAGGTTTAAGTATGCTTTTCCCGGACAACCCGATCATACCTTGTTCAATACCATATTCATTTCTATAAGCTGCAGAAACCGAAACATTTAATGGAATATCTTTCCATCTAAAGCCAACTTTAGGAATCACAGAAAGATAGTTCGAACCGCTTTTATCATATGTATTACCGTCATAACTTTGATCTGACCTACT
>CAZRMA010000426.1:0-3864 GCA_964600655.1 uncultured Ignavibacteriaceae bacterium | reverse complement strand
TTACTAATCAGCTTTTTTATTTTTGTTAGTGTATTTAGTTCATTTGCACAAGAGGAAGCGAAACTTTCTGTTACCACGATAAGTTCGAATGAAATTGTTATTGTAATTCAAAAGTCATTTCATGCAAGATATGGCGTGGCATATCCTATAACTTATAAATTTGATATCCCGCAGAATTCTAGCAATTTGCTGTTAATGGGAAAATATAATTCAAGCGGGATTTGGAAACAAATTGCAGAAAAAACATCCTCTGATTTATTTAATTCCATAGAAGCTGTTCGATTTGATTATACAAATAACGTAGCGTATGCATCCGCAGTATTCTCTGGCAATTCCGACTCGCTTTATTTAAAAATGGTTGATTTAAGTAATAATACAGTTCCAATAATTTACAAGGGAGTTTCAAAATACTACGATAATAGGCAAGCCGCTGTTACGGTTTCCTTTGATGATTGGGAAGATTGGAACGCTCCTAGAATTCCGAAATTAGTTCATTTATTTACATCGAAAGGATTATACCTGACTGGAGCAGTAATTACTCATTTTTGTTCAGTTTCAACTTGGCAGCAAATCCAAAATGAAGTTGATTCAGGTTATGTAGAAGCTGCTTCTCATAGTCAAACTCATCCTGAAACTCCTTATGCAAATCCAGAAGATGAAGTTAATGGTTCATATAATGACATTCTGAATAATCTCAAACTTCCTCCACCCTTCAGTAGTGCGGGAAAAGAATATGTTTACACATGGATAGCGCCGTATGGAAATTTCGATTCAACGGTTGATTCATTACTAGAGAAATCAGGATATCTTGCTCCTCGTATTTATGCAAATCAGGATACTGCCAGTCCAAGAACATATATTTACGGCGATTCAACAATAAGTTCTTGGGACTCAACTAGAAATCATTTTGCTCCATTTTTTCCTACTGTTGAACTTGGAGCGCCAAGTTGGGGTGGCGGCGATACTAGTCTTACATCATTGAACAATCTTTTTGATACTATCGTTCAAAAAGGAGATGTCTATCATTGCATGTGGCATCCGCAAGTATTAGAACCTGATATAAATAAAAGTTATTTGAACAGTCATATAAACTATATTAGTAATCATAAAAATGTTTGGTACGTGAATCTTGGAATCTTATATCTTTATCATTTAATCCAGATGGAAAATTCTTCTGGTTTGACGGCTGGAATTGCTGCGGCAAATAAAGTCCCGGCATCTTTTGAATTATATCAAAATTATCCGAATCCCTTTAACCCAACAACAATTATAAGATTTACAATCCCAGAAAATAAAAGTAATGTAACACTTAAAATTTATGATTTGCTTGGAAGAGAAGTCGCAACACTTTTAAATAAACATGAAGCACCTGGAACTTATCAAATTAATTTCGATGCTGAAAATTTATCTTCGGGCATTTATTTTTATCAACTTCAAGCTGACAATTTTGTACTATCAAAAAAAATGATTTTAATGAAATAATTAAAATTCTAAGATTTTCACTTTATTGTATTTTGATTTAATTGTGCTCAACTAGTTAGCAAATTACATTTGACTAATTTTATATTTTAAGATGTAAATTTAAATGTGTAAAAATTAACCCGCTTTTTAAGACAATATGTAATAAAATTCCTTTACTGCAAAATTTCTTCGTAATTATAATCTAAACAACAGTTTTTAAGTAAATAAAAATTAAAATTTCTAGGAAATGCTACTGGCATTATTTATGTGCCCGGTATCATTTTATAAAAAATTAAAAGTTATAATTTAAACCATCAGAACAGTCCTAATAAAGATTAAATTGTTTCGATTCATTGTATAAAATTTTAAGTTTTTTTTAAAATATAAAGGAGCAAAAATGATAAAATATTTCCTATTTGGATTTGTATTTTTATTACTTCAGTTGAGCATTTTTGCCCAAGGAAGTAATAATCCAAATCCATATTGGTCAGGCGGTATGAATTTAGGTTACAATACTGGTTTAGGTTTTCAAGGAAATATTACCATTTCAAATTTTGCTCAAGACTTCCCTTTCTCAGCAAGATTTGGAATTGAATATACCAGCGTTAATCCAGGAAGCCCTGAGCAAGCAAGAATAATTTTTATAAATGACGCAACAAATGGAGTTCCTCAGAAAAGCGGCTATGTTTGGGATTTCAGGATGGATTTACTTTATCCGGTAAAAATCTTTTCCTTCCATAGATCATATCTTTTCTTTGGCCCAAGGTACTCTCAATTTACTGCTAACTTTGAATTCATTGATGGTAACGAATTCTTCACTATTAACAGCAATCAGTGGGGATTGGGGTTGGGTGCGCAATCCAATTTTTTATTATCACATAGATTGGATTTAGTTCTTACCACCGGATTTGATTATTATTTCTTAGGGATAATAGAAGGACATGATACTTCCTATGAGCCTGATGGAGAAATTATTAATGGAAGAAAAAATTATAGTTACAGCGATGCCGATAAAGCTATCAATCAGCCTAAGTTTGTTTTAAAAGCTATGATGGGATTTAATTATTATTTTTAATTTGAAATAACACTTTGTTAGAATTTAATGTCACGATTCACTTTGTGACATTTTTTTTACTCGTATCGACAAAATATTTTTCATTTAATAATTAATTTCTGCAGCTTCCTTATTATACTTCTTCCTATATTCAAGTGGAGATAACCCGGTAATTTTTCTAAATGTTGTTCTAAAGGCTTTTAAATCCGAATAACCAACGTCATACATAACTTCTGAAATAGATTTGCGTGTTGATTCAATACTCTTCTTTGCTGCTTCAATTTTTATTCTTTGCAGATATTCTATCGGAGTATTGCCTGTTGCTTTTTTAAATCTTCTGTCAAAATTTCTTCTGCCTATTGCAAATTCAGAAGATAAATTTTCAATATTAATTTTCTCATTAAAATTACTTTCTAAAAAAGTTTGAGCTTTTTTTATCTCTTCATCTTCATGATTTTTTTGAACATTAAAAGCTGCGAATGGCGATTGACTGTAGCGGTCCATATCAATCTCAAAAAATTTTGAACAAAAAATTGCTGTCTGCCTGTCATAATATTTTTCAATCATATATAAAAGAAAATTAAGAAATGAAAATGCCCCGCCGCTAGTATAAATTCCATTTTCATCGGTAATAATTTTATCGGGAACTAAATTTATTTTTGGAAACATTCTTCTAAATTCATCAGCAGCAAACCAATGAGTTGAGCAGCTTCTTCTGTCGAGCAGCCCTGTAGAAGCAAGTAAGAAAGCACCAGTACATAAGCTTATAACTTCTGCACCTTGTTTGTATTGCCTGTTTATCCATTCGGTAATTTTTTGATTTTTCCTAATAGACTCTTCATTATAATAACCTGGTTGAAATGCAGGTATAATTATCAGATCTGTTTTTAATATTGTGTTAATTTCATGATGTGGATGAATTGAAAATAATCCGTTGTACAAATTTATTTCCTTTGAAAGTCCGGCTAGTTCAACTTTAAAAAGAGAATCTTTACCTGCTTTCTGCCATAAATTATCAGCTCTTGTAAACATGATATATGAGCCAACTATACTGTCTAAAACAGTTTGCCCTTCGGGGATGATAATAGTTAAATGTTTCATCGTATTAACTTTTTATTTGAAAAATACAAAAATAATAATGTCTAAATCAACCCTCAAAGATGTCTAATTTGCACATTTCTAAAGGATTATTCGGATATTATATTTGCAGCAAATCAACCCTAACTCAAACAAAATTTATATAATTAAAGGATTGTAAAAATTGGAACAAATCATAAATCAATTTAAACTTCAAACACGCTGGTTTAAAAACGTAATTGACGGTATTGATGAAAATAATGGAATGATCA
>CAZRMA010000425.1:0-3882 GCA_964600655.1 uncultured Ignavibacteriaceae bacterium | reverse complement strand
ACAAATCATATTCGATATTTAAATTATGTATCCATTCAAGGTTATGATGCATTGCAGGCGATCGAAATCCCACGGAATTCCACTCTTTAAGATATTTATTAATCTTGGAAGCTTTTTTTAAGAAAATACTCTCAGACTGAAATAACTTGCCATCATGATTGAGCCCATGTACCCCAACTTCAAAACCATTATTCACCAATTCGGATCTTAATTTTGATGAGACTTTATATCTTTCAGGTACAAAATTGAAAGATGATACAAATCCGAGTTCTTTTTCGAGTTGGTAGAGATCGGTACATTTATCATGTCCACCTTTTAGTTCAACATCATGGGTAATTATTAATGAAAACTTTTTGTTATCCGGCCATCCACACCATCCTGCGGGTTTAACTGAAGATCCCTCAAGTATTGGCCAACGGTCCTTATATATTTGTCTTTGTTTATTAACAATTTTTCTCCTGACATTTAGCTGGAGCTTCCTTGGAATGCCTGGTTTAAGGAGATAATAAATCTTTTTCAAATACTTTTCCATCTTGATTAAAATAGCTTATAGATATTTATAAATTTTATTTCCTATAATTTCAGTAACCTTTAACGGAATAAATTTCCAGATTTTTTGTTTAAAATTACTAGTTGTTGGTTGATCAATCGATTGTTGCATTTTATTTTCTTCCAAGGGATAGTAATAGTGATATATTTGCTTTGTAACATTACACCACTTTGATTTATATGCTGCTAAACCTTCTTGATTTTGCTGGACTTCACCCATATCATAATATTTATATCCTAACTTTTGAGCTTCGTGAATCGCGTTCCAGTGAAGTAAATCATTAGGTCTGTAATCAAAAAGATCTCTTTTACTACCGTTAAATCCATAAATCACAGTTTTGTTATACAGGAAAAAAATTGAACCTGCAAGAATCTGATTATTTTCAAGTTCCGCAAGATCAATTCTTATTAAATTCTTTGGCGCAAAAGTTTCCCACAAGTTTTTGAAGAATTCAAATGATCGGGCAGGAGTAACATGAAATGCCATTGTTTCCAGGTACATAGAATACCAAATCTTTAAATCTTCAATTGTTTGAATGCTTCTAATTTTTAATCCAGAACGAATAGCTTTATTAACAGCACGTTTGATTGCTGAATGGTTCCTTGAGTTGCCAAATCTGATTTCTTCGTTCTCAGGTGGAATTTCATAAATATAGGTCTCTCTCCAGGGTACAGCTTCGAAATTATTTTTTGAGTAATTAAGTTTTTCTCCGATTATCTTCAATTGTAGTTTTGTTTCTTTGTATCTCGAGACAATCTCTATTGATTGATCGATTAATAAATTTTTTGCTTTATCGTTAGTCGTTAAGGGCCCTCCAACCGGAGTTCTGGGTAGGGAGGATAACCTTTTACTTGCGGGTAACCCTCCAAATCCGAAAGGGAACCCTTTGGTAAAAAGCAAAGGCATAACCCCAACAATTCTATTTTTCTCATCCCGGCAAACCAAATTAATATTGTTCTGACCCGACTCATTAGAGAGAGTTTTAATCCACATTAATGTATGATATATAGTAGAATCAAAATGCTCTGCGACAAATGATTCCCATTCAGGCTCTTCAATTTTTTGTAATATGGTTACTTTCAATTCACTCATTATAAATATTAAATAATTCTAATTCCCGAAATAAATTATTGTTTCAGTTTAATCATTAATCTTAACTTTGTTAGTAATCTTTAAATTTTTGGATTGAGTCAGTTTATCAATCTCCAGGGTTACATCAGAAAAAACTTCTTCAAGCGGTTGTGTTGCATCAATAATAACAAAATTGGGCATTCCTTTTCCTGCGTTCAGGAAAGCTTCATTTCTGGCATTTAAATACTCCAGCGTTGCTTCGCCTTTCCTTGCAAATAAAACTTCAGCCGGTGCATGAAGAAATAACACCAGATCCGGCTTTTCATATAGATTATTAAGGGCCCAGCCATGAATTTTAGTAGTCAACCTTTCTTTTCCTTTTGAAGCATCGAAAACATCCGGTGCATAATCAAAAATGAAATGCCTGTCATATAAGATTACTTTACCTTTAAGTTGAAAATATTTTGATATCAACAATCTGTACCATTCTTCAAAAAGACGGTTCAATAATCTCAGAGTTGCACCTATTTTTCCTCTTTTGTCAACTTTTCGATTTTTGTCTAATTCGTGCAAAGAGAGCTTTTTATCTTTTTCACTCTTTGAAAGATTATGTGTTTTAATATAGTTGTTAACTTTAAAAGCGTGAATAATCTTGGAAGTGGGTAAAGTAAAATTACTCGACTGAACATTTCTTCCCATATAAATATATTTTAAGTCTAATGGAATTTGTTCCATTATCATGTTCGAAACGGTTGTTTTTCCAGCGCCGTCCTGCCCTATTATTGCAATTGTAGTCATCTGTATATTATACTAAAGATTTTTGTGTTTGCGGAAAAATAATTTTATTCATTTCCTCAAAAAGATAATTAAGATCTACCGGATAAGGATGACGAACCCGGTAGGATTCCTTATTACGGAAGGCACTATAAATTAATTTTTTTTGAATTGATTTTGCTTCCTCTAAAAATGAGCTTGTCAAATCAGGAAAAGCAAACCTGAATGATGAATAATGCTCCCAGAAAACAGACTGCTCGGCCTCAATTGAATTTATCATACTCCGGGCGACTTTCTCCCAATCATAAATTTCTGTTTTAATGGCAGCTTCTTCCCAGCTCATAATAAAAACCAGCTTATCCAATGATGCCGTAGAGTCTGATAGTTTTCTGCTAAAAAATTTATCAGGTGTATACCTGATTTTTAATTGTTTATTTAATGTTGGTAATGAGTATTCCAGAAATTTCATTGGAAATTTTTTATTTAATCCTATACCTGCTGAAAATCTATTTAATTTATTAAAAGTATGGATTCCCGCAAATAATATTTTCTTTTGTATATCAATTTCCGGATTTAAATTCGTTAAATATTTTAACTGCCATTCCCAGATAGTTATCGGTACCGGATTACCGAACATATACGATCCATCTTTTGAAACTAAAACCCATTCATCTCCTATATATTCAGCTCCATGGTTAGTAAATGCGAGTAATGATTCAGTTTTACCCCCCTTGGTCCAACCCATTACCAGAATACCTTTTCCATTATAATTGAAGGCTGAAGCATGTACGGCTAAAAATCCTTTACTAATAAGTGTGAAATTTATTAAATGGTTCAGAAGAGGTATCGACTTACCATTTCTTTCACTTTCGAGATAAATTTTTTCTCCGACTCTATTAAATGGAAATTTCAGCTTAATATTTTCTTTGCCATCACTTATGAAATAAAAATTGTTTTCATCAAAAGCTGCATTGTTTAATCCAAGGTAATGTAATGTTCCTGTTCTGATTTCGTCTTTAAACTCAATAGAAATATCAGGCTCTCCATCAAATTCTTTTTTGAAATCTCCCAGATAATTATCAATTACACGTAAATCTTTATCCCCGGGATTAATCAACTTTAATCCAAGAATATCAAATAAATTGTATGAAACTATATGTGAAGAACCAGTATTCAAAACGGAACCTTCAAAATAAAGTTAAGCTATACTTCTTTTTTTTATCAAAACAAAACTGTTTAAAAACTCTGAAGATATCTCCCCAAAAAGGTAGCGGATCTTTCCATGAAAAAACCGCAAATGCTTTTTTCCCTTTGAATGATTGTAACCATTGCCAAAATGTAAGTTTTTCATTCTTATGATATATAAAGAATGCCTGGATATCTCTCCTTAGATGAATCCACTTTATTTTACCATATTTCTGTAAACGATTCTTAGGAAGCGGCAAACCAGTGCAATCGCAGTACATAGTCATAATATATTCTACCCC
>CAZRMA010000424.1:0-3899 GCA_964600655.1 uncultured Ignavibacteriaceae bacterium | reverse complement strand
AAAATTGAAGCTGTTGGCGGAACAATAAAAAAGATTTAATCTGGTTATAAATGTCAAAATTTACTGATACCTTCAGAAACATATTTAAAATAAATGAGTTGCGCCAAAGAATCTTATACACGTTGGCGCTTTTAGTCATTGTTAGATTAGGTGCTCACATTACTCTTCCGGGTGTTGATGCAGCGTTGCTTTCACAAAGCGCAAAGAACGCTTCAAGTGACAACCTGTTTGGGTTGTATGATTTATTTGTTGGTGGAGCATTTAGAAATGCAGCGATATTTGCATTAGGAATAATGCCCTACATTTCTGCTTCAATCATCCTTCAGTTGATGGGGGCAGTAGTGCCATATTTTCAAAAGCTGCAGCAGGAAGGTGAAGAAGGCAGAAAGAAAATAACACAGTTAACCAGGTATGGTACTGTGTTTATTTCAGCATTGCAGGCTTATGGTGTTACTATAAATTTAACACACACTAATTTTCAAGGTACTCCTGTTGTACCTGTTGAAGTGCAAGGATTCTTTTGGGTGATAACTACAGTAATCATACTTACTGCAGGGACAGTATTTATGATGTGGCTTGGTGAGCAGATAACAGATAAAGGTATTGGAAACGGAATATCATTAATAATTTTTATTGGAATAATTGCGGTATTTCCAAATGCTGTTTTGGATGAAGTGAGATTAATTTCTCAGGGAACTCGCAGCATAATTGTTGAACTAGTTGTTCTTATATTTATGGTTTTTATCATTGCGGGAGTGGTTTTAGTGACGCAAGGGACAAGAAGAATTCCTGTTCAGTATGCTAAACGTGTTGTTGGCAGAAAAGTATATGGTGGCGTTACTCAGTATATACCATTACGGGTAAATACAGCCGGTGTAATGCCCATAATATTTGCCCAGTCAATTATGTTTATACCAGCAACTGTTTTACAATTTTTCCCAAATAACGATTTTTTACAATCTATTGCTAATTTGTTGGCATATCGTTCCCCAGTTTATTCCATTATTTATGCGATAATGATAATTTTCTTTACTTATTTTTATACAGCTATAGCTTTTAATCCTAAAGATGTAGCAGATAATATGCAAAAACAAGGTGGCTTTATTCCGGGAATTCGACCTGGGAAACAAACCTCTGATTTTATAGATAATATCTTGACGAAAATAACTTTACCTGGTTCTTTCTTTTTAGCTATTGTAGCAATATTACCTGCATTTGTTTCTGCTTGGGGCGTCTCCAGCAGGTTTGCTAATTTCTTTGGCGGTACAAGCTTATTAATTATTGTTGGTGTTGCATTGGATACATTGCAGCAGGTTGAATCGCATTTATTAATGAGACACTATGATGGCTTTATGAAATCCGGCAAGGTTAAGGGTAGAAGATAAGTAAGTAAGCTTTTATGATTTTAATTAAAAGTAAAAAAGAAATTGATTTCATCAAAGAGAGTTGTAAGATTGTTGCTGAAACTCTTCAATTGATGAAAGTGCATGTTAGACCTGGTATAACAACAAAGGAAATAGATCAGATAGCAGAAGATTATATTAAAAGTAACAATGCTATCGCAGCTTTTAAAGGATATTCTCAAGCTGGGTCTATTGATTTTCCAGGCACTATTTGTTCATCTGTTGATGATGAAGTTGTTCATGGGATTCCCGGAAATCGGGTTCTTAAAGAAGGTGAAATAATCTCTTTAGATGTTGGTGTTCTTAAAAATGGTTATTATGGTGATGCTGCTCTTTCAGTTGCAGTTGGTGATATTTCTGATGAAAAGAAAAAATTAATGGAAGTAACGGAAAAGTCTTTATATCTGGGAATTGAACAAGCTAAAGAAAATAATAGGTTACATGATATTTCCGCTGCCATTCAGGAATTTGTAGAAGCAAATGGTTATTCAATTGTAAGAGATTTATGCGGTCATGGTGTAGGCAAATTTTTACACGAAGATCCTTCAATACCAAATTATGGCAAAAGAGGAACTGGTGCAAAATTAAAATCAGGTATGACTTTAGCTATTGAACCGATGGTTAATGCAGGCAGCTACAAAGTACGAACAGGCATAGATGGATGGACAGTTCTAACATCTGACGGTTCTACTTCTGCTCATTTTGAGCATACGATATTGGTCTCAAATGGAAGACCGGAAATTTTGACAGTAAGTTAATGGCAAAACAAGGACCAATAAAAGTTGATGGTGTAGTTACTGAAACTTTACCAAATGCACATTTCAAGGTAAAACTTGATAATGGCCATGAAATATTAGCTCATATTTCTGGTAAAATGAGAATGCACTTTATTAAAATTTTGGTAGGAGATAAAGTCTCTATTGAACTTTCTCCTTACGATTTAACAAAAGGTAGGATTACCTACCGATATAAATAGTGGAGCGATTATGAAAGTTAGAGCGTCAGTAAAAAAAATATGTGATAATTGTAAAATTATAAAAAGAAAAGGTGTTGTTAGAGTTATTTGCAAAAATAAAAAACATAAACAACGTCAAGGTTAATTTAAAAGGAGAATGTAATTGGCACGTATAGCAGGTGTAGATTTACCCAAAAACAAAAAAGTTTTATTTGGACTTCAATACATTTTCGGAGTCGGTTCATCCGTTTCTAAAACTATTTTGGAAAAAGCTAAAGTAAATCCTGATAAAAAAGTTTCCGAACTTACTGAAGAAGAGGTTGCTGAAATTAGATCTGTAATGACTGGTGACTATAAAGTTGAAGGTGCTTTGCGCTCAGAGGTTCAACAAAATATAAAACGATTAATGGATATCGGAAGTTACCGTGGAATCAGGCATAGAAAAAGTTTACCTGCTCGGGGTCAGAGAACAAGAACTAATTCCAGGACAAGAAAAGGTAAAAGAAAAACTGTTGCCGGTAAAAAGAAGGCACCATCTAAGAAATAAATTAGATAACTTGGAGGTTTTAAGATTTGGCTAAAACATTAAAAAAAGCAAAAAAGAAATCGCATGTTGATGCAAACGGAGTTGCACATATTAAAGCAACTTTTAATAACGTGATTGTAACCCTTACTGATATTTACGGTAATACAATCTCCTGGTCATCTGCGGGTAAAAATGGATTTAAAGGGTCAAAAAAGAATACACCGTATGCAGCACAAGTATCAGCTGAAGCGGCAGCAAAAGAAGCTTATGATTCAGGATTAAGAAGAGTTGATGTATTTGTTAAAGGACCTGGTTCCGGGAGAGAAGCTGCTATCAGAGCTTTACATACAGCAGGATTAGAAGTTAGTTCAATTAAAGATGTTACACCAATTCCTCATAACGGCTGCAGGCCGCCTAAGAGAAGAAGAGTTTAATTTTTGGAGAATCACTAAATGGCAAGATATACAGACTCAGTTTGCAAATTATGCAGAAGAGAAAGACAAAAGTTATTTTTAAAGGGACAGAAGTGTTATACAGAAAAATGCCCTATTGAAATAAGGAATTACCCTCCAGGGCAGCATGGATTAAACAGGAGATCAAAAGTTTCTGAGTACGGAATCCAATTGAGAGAAAAACAAAAAATTAAAAGACAATACGGATTGTTGGAAACTCAATTTAGAAATTATTTTGAGAAAGCCAACAAATCAAAAGGTATCACCGGTGATAACCTGGTTAAAATATTGGAAAGCAGATTAGACAATGTTGTATACAGAATTGGTTTTGCTTCATCGCGTAAACAAGCCAGACAATTGATTAGACATAGACATGTTATCGTAAATGGAATTTCTGTTGATATCCCGTCATACATGCTTGGTGCTGGGGATATTATTCAGATTAAAGATAAGAGTAAAAAGTTAGATTTAATCCATAATTCGTTAAAGAGAGTAAAAGATAGTACTTATTCATGGCTTTCTATCGATAAAGCTTCTTTATCGGGTACTTTTATTAATGTTCC
>CAZRMA010000423.1:0-3904 GCA_964600655.1 uncultured Ignavibacteriaceae bacterium | reverse complement strand
AAGATCCTTTGATATGGGATATACTTGCAAAAATAATTGAAGGTCATCCAATATTATTAAACCGTGCACCAACATTACATAGATTAGGTATTCAGGCATTCCAACCAATTCTAATTGACGGACGTGCTATTCAGCTTCACCCAATGGTTTGTACTGCATTCAATGCGGATTTTGATGGTGACCAAATGGCTGTTCATGTGCCTTTATCCTTTGAAGCTCAATTGGAAGCTTCTTTATTAATGCTAAGTAGTCATAACATCCTATCACCGCAAAACGGCAGTCCTATTGTTGTTCCTACACAGGATATAGTTTTGGGATGCTATTACCTTACTAAATATAAAGAAGGTGAAAAAGGCGAAGGAATGACTTTTGGCTCAGCCGAAGAAGTAATCATTGCCTACAACTCAAGAGTTATTGGACTTCATGCTAAGATCAAAGTTAGGATAGACGGAAAGTTTATAGAAACAACTGTTGGAAGAGTAATTTTTAATCAAATCGTTCCGAAAGAAATGGGTTTCTTTAATCAGTTATTGATTAAAAAAACTTTCGGTGGTTTTATCGGAAAGATGTTTATTAAACTTGGAAATAAAGTTACTTCAAAATTTCTTGATGATTTAAAAGATACAGGTTTTAGATACTCGACTGCTGGTGGTTTATCAGTTAGTTATGCAGATATGATCATTCCTGAAGAAAAAGTAAGCCTAATTTCGAAAGCTAATAAAAAGGTTGAAGCGATTTTAAATGAACATGAACAAGGTGTTATTACAGATGCTGAACGATACAATAAAATTATTGACGTTTGGACACATACAACGAATGACGTTGCCCGTGCCTTAATGGAAAAAATTAGAGGCCATAACCACGGTTTCAATTCTCTGCATATGATGGTTGACTCTGGTGCGCGAGGTTCGCAAGAGCAGGTTCGTCAATTAGCTGGTATGAGAGGATTGATGATGAAACCTCAAAAAAGTCTGTCGGGACAAGCAGGTGAGATTATTGAAAACCCGATTGTGGCAAACTTTAAAGAAGGTTTAACTGTACTTGAATATTTTATTTCAACTCACGGTGCACGTAAAGGCTTGGCTGATACTGCACTAAAAACTGCGGATGCTGGTTATTTAACTCGTAGATTAGTTGATGTTTCACAGGATGTAATTATCAGCGAAATTGATTGCGGTACTATTTTAGGCATTGAAGTAACTGCAATTAAAGATGTTGAGCAGGAGAGAGAGCCGCTTGGTGAACGAATCACCGGAAGAACTGCTCAGGAAGATGTTTATGATCCTAAAACTGATGACTTAATAATTGCGGCTGGGGATATAATTACAGAAGATATTGCTGATAAAATTGAAGATTCAAGTATTGAATCAGTTTATATAAGAACAGTACTTACCTGCGAATCAAAACGCGGAGTTTGTGCTAAGTGTTATGGTAGAAATTTAACTACTGGTAAGATCGTAGAAATTGGTGAAGCAGTTGGTATCGTTGCTGCACAGTCTATTGGTGAACCTGGTACACAGCTTACTCTTAGAACATTCCACCTTGGCGGTACTTCTTCAAGAATTGCAAGCCAGTCACAGGTTGAATCTACATCAGAAGGTATTGTAAAATACGAGCGTATTTCGTTTGTTGAAAAAACTGATTTCTTAGGTACTGTAAAAGTTGTCACGGGTAGAAGAGGTGTTCTTGGAGTTTATGATGAGAATAATCGTCAAATTAAAAAGTATGATGTTCCTTACGGATCTGAAATAGTTGTTAATGATGGTCAAGCAGTTAAAAAACGTACCCCATTATATAACCACGATCCTTATAATTCAGTGATTTTATCTGACATTCCCGGTAGAGTTAGATTCGTGGACTTAATTGAAGGCGCAACTTTACAACAAGTAACAGATGAGCAAACAGGTCACGTGCAAAAAGTGGTAATTGAATCTAAGGATAAAAATCTAACCCCGAGTATCGCAATTGAAAATGAAGATGGCACAAAAAAATCTTTCAACATTCCTACTCGAGCTTATTTATCTGTTGATGAAGGTGAGAGCATTGTTGCTGGAACTATCTTGGCTAAAATATCTAAACAAGCCACTAAAAGCCGTGATATCACCGGCGGTCTTCCAAGAGTAACAGAACTTTTCGAAGCAAGAAGCCCACAAGAATCATCTATTGTTTCTGAAATAGAAGGTGTGGTAAAATTTGGCGCTAGGAAAAAAGGTTCGAGAGAAATATTTGTAACCGCGCCAGATGGATCGGATGAAAAGAAATATAACGTACCACTAGGAAAACATACGTTGGTGCAAGAATCAGATGAAATTCCAGCAGGCGAAAAAATCACCGATGGCCCTATTAATCCGCATGACATATTGAAAATAAAAGGAACGAGTGCTGTTCAGGAATACTTAGTAAATGAAATTCAAGATGTATATCGTTTGCAGGGTGTTAAAATAAATGATAAACATATTGAAGTTATCGTTCGTCAAATGCTTCAAAAAATTAGAATAGTTTCACCTGGCGATACAAAATTCCTTGAAGAAGATATTGTTGATAGAAATGAATTTATTGAAGAAAATAACAAAATTATGTCGATGGCATTTATAGAAGATAAGGGCGATTCAAAGTACAAAGATGCTCAATTGATTACTAAAAGTAAGCTTAGAGAAATCAATGCTGATCTTAAGAAGAAGGACAAAAAAACAATTGTTGCCCGGGATGCAGAACCTGCTACATTTGAACATATATTATTAGGTATTACCCAGGCTGCGTTGTCTACGGAAAGCTTCATTTCCGCGGCTTCATTCCAGGAAACTACCAAGGTACTTGCTAATGCTGCAACAGAAGCAAAAGTTGATCATTTGTTGGGATTGAAAGAGAATGTTGTTATGGGTCATTTGATTCCAGCTGGTACTGGTCTTAAAAAGTACAAAAATATTTTACTTGAATCTGAAGAAATAATAGAAGAAAAACCGGAAGAAACTGAACAAGTTCAAGTGCTGTAAATATAATTTCAAAAAAGTCAGGTTAACTGAGTTAAATTAGCCTGACTTTTTTATTCGTGTTCAAAAAAGATGAATTATATTATTCATATTTCTTGACAAAATTTTAACCAAAGCCTATATTAGGAGTCTGAAATTTTTTAAGGTTGACAAGTTTAGGAGAAGTTTGTGCCTACAATAAATCAGTTAGTTAGAAAAGGTCGTGTTCAAATATTAGCAAAGAATAAAGCCCCGGCGCTTGATGCGTGTCCGCAGAAGAGAGGCGTGTGTACAAGGGTTTATACAACGACCCCCAAAAAACCAAACTCGGCTTTAAGAAAAGTCGCAAGAGTTAGGCTTACTAACAGCATGGAAGTTACTGCCTATATACCTGGCGAAGGGCATAATCTTCAAGAGCATTCTATTGTTTTAATTCGTGGTGGCAGAGTAAAAGATTTACCTGGAGTTCGTTATCATATTATTAGAGGAACTCTTGATACTAGTGGTGTTGAGGATAGAAAAAAAAGCAGATCAAAATACGGAGCTAAAAAACCTAAGGCGGCTAAATAATTATGAGAAAGAAAAGAGCAGAAAAAAAATATTTAAAACCCGATCCTAAGTTTAACGACGTATTAGTTTCAAAACTCGTAAACTCTATTATGTATGACGGTAAAAAATCAGTAGCTAGAAATGTAGTTTACGGTGCATTTGAAATCATTCAAGATAAAACTAAAAAGGACGCGCTCGAAGTTTATAAAAAAGCTTTAAACAACACACAACCTATTATTGAAGTTAGAAGCAGAAGAGTTGGAGGCGCGACATATCAGGTGCCAACAGAAGTTAGGCCTGAAAGAAGAACAGCTTTAGCCTTAAGGTGGATTAAAACTTATGCGAGAGCTAGGAATGATAAATCAATGGCTCAGAAGTTAGCTTCA
>CAZRMA010000422.1:1634-3907 GCA_964600655.1 uncultured Ignavibacteriaceae bacterium | reverse complement strand
ACAGGCCCTTTTATCAAAGTTAAAGGTGTTCTAAATTCATGAGAAATATTTGCAAAGAAACGTGCTTTTTGTTTATCAACTTCTTTTAGTTTTTCTGCTTGAACTTCAAGTTGTTTTGCTTGAGCAGATAATTGGCCTGTTCTTTCTTTAACAACTTTTTCAAGCTCAATTTTTTCTTTTCTTAAATGATTTACTCTCCACTTAATGATTACCGAAACAAAGCCTAAAAAAACTAATCCATATAAAATAAAAGACCACCAGCTTCTATACCAGGGAGATAAAATTATAAAAGCATATTTATCTTCATTGCTTATATATCTGTAAATATTTTTTGCTCTGATGTGAAAAATATAATTTCCTTCTGAAAGATTGGTATAATCCCTTTGAGTCTCTCCCGACCAATTAGACCAACCTTTGTCAAATCCTTCAAGATAAGATTGATATTGATTTACCTTTTCATCGTGATAACTTAAAGCAGAAAATTGAAAACGAAATGTATTATTATAAAATGGTAGTTTATGTTCAAATATTTCATTGTTTGAAGTAAACCTTATCCCGCTATAAAGTAATGAATCATTATTAAAAATAACTTTACTAATGTGAGCATTAAAAATAGAATCTTGTTTTCCTTCTACATTTAAATCATGTTTTATTAACTCCCCTTTTCCACCATAAATTATAAAATGATTAACTGCATTATATAAAAACCCCCCTCCAATGTTCTTGATAATGCTTTCTTCTTTTAAATCTTCTACTTTATAATTCCCATTACCAAGTTTCCAGGCAACCATATTGCCTACAGTATTTCCATCAGCTTTTTTATGAAACCATATATTCGCCTTATTATCAATTGAGGACAGATGAAAATCTTTTGTTTGTAAGCCAATTAAATCATTAAATACATTTGTACGTATAAATTTATCTTCGGATTTATTATAAGAATATATATCGTTACCGTATCTTACTGAAGAAAAAATTACATTGTTTTCGAAGGAATATAGTTGTCCAAGATCATTCGGAAGTCCATTTTCGGTATTATATTTTTTTACTATTGGCCGCTTAAGATGTAAAGCATCCTCCTTATTTTGAAACGAGACTTTCCAAATGTAGTTTACATTTGTCTCTAACCACATATTCCCATTAGGCATCTCAACAACATCGTATGTTGAGCCATGAATTCCGGGAATGTTTTCTTCATTATACCACTTGCCGTTTTTATAGTAAATAGAGCTTAGTCCTAATTCAGAACCTATAAAGATTCTATTTGAATCCACTTTTGATCTTGTTAATGAATTAATAGCCAGATCATTTATTTGAATCAAGGTTTTTGATTCATCTTTTAAAAGAAATAACCCGCCATCTAAAGCAACTAACAATGAATTATTAAATGTTAATAAAAACCAAACCCTTTGATTTGCGCCCTTTAATAAATGAAATTCACCATTTTCAAAATAATATAATCCCTTATCCGTACCCGCATAAATAGTATTCAGAAATTCTTTAACAAACCACACATTTTCTTTTGATTGGGGACTGATTGCAAACTTTGAAAAAGGTGAGGGATATTCAATTTTAGCAATCCCGTCATTTAAAACAGTCCATAATATATTTGTTCTATCTTCGTAAAGTCCAAATACCATTAAGGAATTCAGCACACTTTCATTATTAAGTGTGAGTAGATGTTTTCCTTTTTTATTGATAATTACTAATCCAGCTTGCAATGTTCCGAAAGCAAACGTTGAATCGGAAAGCAAAGTTCCACAATAGATATTATTATCTTTTAAATATTGATCATTTTGAGTTTTAAATTGAAAAATATTATTTCCATCATATAAAAATAGGCCATTCTTTAATGTAGCGAATAAAATATTCTTTTTATCATAAGGCAGAGCAACAAAAACATCCATGTTTTTAAAATGTTCACCATTATTTATTAACTTCATTTCCCCATTGATAGGCTGCATTAATCCTTTATTTTTAACACTTAAATATATATTATCATTTGCCTCTGTTGCCCAAAAGAATCTATTTTCACCGGCTTTCCAGACATTTAATTTCTCTCCATCCCATAACAATAGTTCTTCATTAGATTGAAAATAAATTCCTTTAGAAGTACAAAAAACATTTCTACATGCCGAAAAATTTTTATCGTTTCCCTTTAATTTTGACAGCAAAGAAACATAGTATAATCTGCCGAACTTATCTGCCTCAAGATAACCTATCTCACTTTCTGCGCCCACATAAATCCTATTATTTCTATCAATTGCTAAAGC
>CAZRMA010000422.1:0-1534 GCA_964600655.1 uncultured Ignavibacteriaceae bacterium | reverse complement strand
CAATTAGGGGAAGTTAGATTAATGGAAATTATGAGATTGGATTTAAAAAAGCAAAAGAAGATATCTCTTTTTTCGCAATTCAAATTTCAATTGATGCGAACAAATATACAAACCCAATTTCTTTACGAAATTGGGTTTGTTTGTCAGATACAAATAAATTAATTAGCTGCTAGTCCTGCACCGCCAGTTGGCAGACCGCTCACGGTCTGAATAGGATACAAATTTCCGCGGCCATTATTAATTCTGAAAACGCTTATGGTTTGATTGCCGGCATTTAAGCAATATAAAAATTGTGAGTTATTACTAATTGCCATATCAATTGGTTTAGATCCGTCTCCGGTTGAACCTGTATTTCCGCCGTCATTAAATAACACTATGCTTCCGTCATGTTTTATTCTATAGCCTGAGATGTTTGCTGTTCCGGTATTTGAAGTATATGTGAACTTTCCGTTTTTAGTAACAACAACCCAGCATGGAGCAGTCTGTGTATTTGCAACCGGTCCTGTTATTAAGCTTATTCCGCCAAAACTTACATTGTATGAAGACATAGCACCGGCGCCCGCACCACCGCCATAAGCATCTGAAACAATTAATCTTCCTCTTCTATCAAACTCGAAACCAAAAGGAGTGTCGCCTGCCGATGCAGTTACGTTCGGCCCATTTGCAATTCCGTTATATCCAACGGTGTATGAACTTATTACATTCGTTGCTTTTTCAGAAACAATTAAAACATTGCCCCACGGATTAAATTCTACTTGTGCAGGTGCAGAAGCTCCTGTGCTTAATGGTCTTGTTGAACCTGAAATTTCTGAAAGAGTCCCGTCGTGAGAAATTTTAAACCCGGTGATATTTCCTGAGCCGCCGGAATTTAACACATAAAGCAAACGTCCGTGAACTGTTAAACTAATTGGTGTAGTTCCGCCTGAGGGTTTTTTATCAACTAAAGATAATCCATGTTTGGTAATTGATAAAACGGAAACATCATTGCTGCCTGCGTTTACAGCAAATATAAATCCGCCAGCATTAACGACTGCACCCTGCGAACCTAAACCTGCTCCAGTTCCGGTTCCGCCGGTTGAGTATGAACCTGAAAAATTAAGTCTGCCGTTATGCGACCTTGAATAAACCATTACTTCATTACCGGCTGTAGAGTTTGATAAAGTATAAACAGCAAAATAATTACTTAAATGGCCGCCGTCTTTTGCCAATCCATCTACCTGGTCGGAATTAACCGGACTGTCAATTGAACTCATGTCATTCTTTTGACAGCCGAAGAATGAAATCAATAGAATCAGGAAAAGAAATGGAAAAAACTTTTTTGCTTTCATTGCACCTGCTCCTTTTATTAGTTGTACATAATTTGTTTGGGATGGCAAAATGCAGGCAGGAAGTCACAATTCTGTCACAAAGGTTTAAAATTTTTATGTATCTATTCGCAACCACATATATATAGGTTTTTTAATTGTTTTGAATCAACGTTGGAACAACTATTATAATTTGAATAGATTTAACTTTTAATTTTCAATAATATTTA
>CAZRMA010000421.1:0-3909 GCA_964600655.1 uncultured Ignavibacteriaceae bacterium | reverse complement strand
TTAATACTTCGTTTTATCAATCACATTGATACTTATAGTATAGAATGATTTTACAAGAATTCAGAAATGTCTTTACAGATTCTCACCCTATTTACATAACCTTTTTGTAGTGTTACAAAAATCAACACTAAAATAAAATATTCAATAATAATGTGCAATAGGGGGAATAATTATTGAGTATTAATTATTTCTTAAATCTAAAACCCCTGTATCAAATTAAATTCCCACATCCATTTATCGCCCTGACGTTCAATAGGATGAACGTAGTCAACTTCGCCAACAGCATAACCAAATAAATTTATTCTGATGGTTGCACCGTAGCTGCTAATGAGTTTTTTACCTCCGCCGAATAATGCAGGTTTGCTTCCAGTCGACCAGGCAACACCAGTATCATAAAATAATCCAGTTTCAATGGGGAAGATACCGTAGTAGCCGGATCCTAAACCAAGCAAACCGAAAAATGGAAAGCGTATTTCTAAATTCCCAACCAGCATCTTACTGCCAAAAAGGCTGTTGTACAAATTTGTAGTGTGAGCAGAATCAGTTAAAAATTCATTTGCATCAAATGAGTTATAATTATATCCTCTCACAAAACCGGGATAACCAATGGAAAGAGGGTAGATACGGCTGTCTTCAGCGTCTTTTCCATACCTTCCGAAATGGAAAATTCGTGCTGCAATTGTAATCGGCCTAACCGGTATTATATATTTTCGATAGTCCGCTAGAAAATTAACCATATTTAATGAGCCGAAAGTTGGAGTGACTTCAATTCTAAATCTTTGTCCAAGCAGGGGAGAAGTTGCTCCAAAAATACTGTTGTCATAAGCTAAAGCAGTGCTTAAGGTTCCAAGATTTAATGCTCTATCATGCGGCAAATCTTGAGCGTCATCTTGAAGATAGTTTCCAGTATTTAACGAAATTGCCTGAGTGATTACTTCATTTTGGAAACTTATATTTTCATATCCTGCGGTAAATTCAGCTCGTAAAATTTGACTGAATGGATAATATAAAGATCCTGATATATTTCTAATAATCTCTCTAAAAATAATCTGCTGCTCGATGTAGGCTGGTTCATTATTTATGGTCGTGTAACCCGCGCCATAATTACTATAAATGTATGGTATCTGACTTATTGAACCTCCCCAATTCCACCTGCTTGCAGTATTTACATAACCGACTAACGCAGCTATATCCGTAAACCTAAATGACCGGTAAGATTGAATTTGTAAAAAAGTTGTAAGATTATGATTGCCAAGCATATCTGACCAGATTAATCCGACGCCGCCGCCAACATTAGCTCCATATCTATCAATACCAACTCCAACTGAAGGCTGCATAACTCCAGTTAATGATAGTGAGGCATCATAATTTGAAAGATCAAAATTATCTTTTGCTGGTAAATTCATGCTTGGGTTATTAAGGTTAGCTACGAGCATACTGTCATTTCGTTCTTCCGGAGGAAGGCTGCCTGGATATAGTTTTTGCAGGTCGGCAGTTTCAATCTCAGTTTTATTTTGAGTGCTATCCAGCGAATAAATATTGTACTTTCCGTATTCATAAGCGCTGTAAATTATTCTGTTATTCTCAACAGATAGAGCAGGGCTTAGTGAAGTAATTCCACTTACACCGGTGTAAAGATTCGTCAACTGTTCAACATCATTATTTTGTAAATTCAACTTGTAAATATTTGTAATTCCGTTTTGATCGGACAAGAAATAAATACTATTACCATCCTTTGACCATTGAGGATTAATATTTTTTGCATTTTTAAAATTATTTAATTGTTTAAATTCTTTGGTTTGAGGATTGAATAAAGCAATTTGATAATCTCCTATGTCCAGGCTGTCAAGTTTGGTGGTAAATCTATCAGTAACTAAAACAATTTCTTTTCCGTCAGGTGACCACTCCGGCTGCATTTCTGCGTATGCATCATTAGTCAGTTCTGTAAGCTTCTTTGAATTTAAATTGTAAAGAAATAGATTTGAAAAGCCGCCGCTTAATGCCGAGAAGACTATGGAATTTCCATCAGGTGACCAGGAAGCATTAAATATTTGTCCCAAACTATCAAACCGGATTTCATTTTCAATCTCGTCACTAGTCAAATCTAAAATAGAAAGAGTCGGTCTAGCATCCTTTGTAGTAAAAAAAACAAATTTATCTCCAGCCGGATTCCAGGCTCCCGCAGAATTAATAAATTCGAGTGACTGCAGATGAGGATCAAGTTCAGTGTTGAGAATTGTTTTTTTAACTTCTCCGGTTTTGGCGTCAGCTAAAAAAATGTCAATTGAAAATAGATTCCTTGAAGAATAAAATGCTATGTATTTCCCGTCGGGACTTAATACCGGTGATATATTCAAATCATCATTTTCTTCATTCTTTTTACCTATTAACAATTGGCCATAGTCGGAAGGCATAGATGTAATTTTTTTAATTGAGTCAGCTTGTTCATGGATTGCCTTATGCCACAATTCAGAAAGGGAGTCAGTGGATACAGATAGGACACTGTCGATAGTTTTTTTAAAGTCCCCACTTCTTGAACCGGCAACCAGCAAATTCACAATTGTGCTGTCGCCCCATTTTCCGCCTATAAAAGCAAGCAGCGATTGGCCGTACCTGTAAGGGAAATATTTATAAATATTATTTAAGTCCGAAATATCGGGAAGTTCTTTTAACGCAGCATCACGCATCCACATTGAAGTAAATGAATCATGCGGGCCGATTGAAAAATATTCTGCCATTCCTTCAATAAACCACAATGGAAGTTTTTCAATTGAAGACCTTGTGTAAGCGCCAGGGCCTGAACTCTTTGAAATATCATACTGGAAAGCATGAACTAACTCGTGGCCAATCACGTGATCTGTTTCTCTTAGCGGACCGGCGAATGGAAGAACAATTCTTCTTTTTAACGGTTCGGTGAAACCGCCGGTTCCTTGTCCAATAAAACCTTGAGTAACATTATTTTCAGCGAAATGAGCGAAGCCGTTGTACATAATTAACGGCTGTATTCCTTTTAAAGAATCGCGGAATAAAATATAATGTCTTGCATACCATCTTTCCGCCATTTGAGTTGCGTCATAAATTGCAGGCTTCTCTTCGGGATAAAAATAAACATCAAAATTTCTAGAATGTAATTCTTCAAAATTAAAATTGTCGTAATTAACTTTGTTTTGTCCGAAGTATTGTGCTTCTGTATGATTTGATAAAATAGAAACTACGAAAACAGAAATAATTATAAATAGATAATTCTTCTTCAACATTATTAAACTTATTTTTTTTTATTAGTGGTTATAATATTATAAAAATAAATTAGTTATTCATTACAAATGTGTCACAAAATTATGGGAACTTTAGTAAATGATAATCAGTCTAAACCTACTTCACTTCAATTAAGCAAAAAACTTATTTATCTTTCCATTCCAAAATTTATCAAATAAAAATAACAGCTATGAAAAAAACAACTTCAGAAACCCGTAAATACCGTTCAGACATGAACGATAAGATATTAAATTCAGGCCTTAGGGACTATAATAAATTTTTTGCACTCGATAACAAAGCCTATATTCAAGGTGCCATTCCTGCAAAAATGAAAGAGCTAATGGGACTTGTCGGTTCTATGGTTTTAAGATGTAATGATTGTATATTTTATCATATCGATAGAGCAATTGAAGAAGGTGCAAGCAGAGAAGAATTAATGGAAAGCTTTAATATTGCTTTGATCATCGGCGGCTCAATTGTTATTCCGCATCTTCGTTATGCTTTTGAAGTGATGGATGAAATATTTGAAGAAAGAAAATCCGTTGATGGATAAACCCCATATTATTCTTAAGCAAGTTGATTGCGCTATGAAAATAATAGAATATTAAAAAATGATGTCGTTGAAATAATGAGTAACATAGTGAAAAATATCTG
>CAZRMA010000420.1:0-3929 GCA_964600655.1 uncultured Ignavibacteriaceae bacterium | reverse complement strand
GCACGACCCGCTGTGGAAGCAGGTGAGAGCCTTGGATTTTTACCCGGTGATTTTAGAGAAAAGATAGATCCTTATCTTCGTCCTTTGTACGATGCTTTGGATGACATGATGCCGTCTGAAAAATTAAAAGGTTATATTGAAAAAAGAGTTGTTGAAATTGTTCCGCTAGCGTATATGCGGGGAAGAACGCTAAACAATGCTTATGTAATTTTGGATGAAGCGCAGAATGCAACCGATACTCAAATGAAAATGTTTTTAACCCGGCTTGGTGCAAATTCAAAAGCGATAATTACTGGCGACATAACTCAAATTGATCTGCCTTCCAAAAGCGTAAGTGGATTAGTGCAGGCAAAAGAAATTTTAAAAGATATTACTGGCGTTGGATTTGCTTACTTCGATAAATCAGATGTTGTTAGGCATAAGCTTGTAAAAGATATAATAGATGCTTATGAAAAGTTTAGAAGCAATGAAGAAATGTAATGGGCTGAATAAGTAATTCTTATGATTATTCTTTAATCCAGTAATTGTGCTCATATCTAGAATTTAGTTTTTTTTACTAAAGTAACTTAAACCTTATACGCAATACGCCTTCTTTAAATCCGGTTGATATGATTTTGAATTCTCCAATTTCAGATGTATTCTTTACATGAATTCCGCTGCATGGGCAGGCATCGTAATCACCTATCTTAATTATTCTAATCTCGTTCCCGGCATCTTCTGGTAATCTTTCCAGGTAATAATATTTTCCGGCTTCTGTTCTTGGCAGAAATTCTTCCTTAACTGTATGATTTTTTTGTATTTCGGAATTTACCTTATTTTCAATTTCTTCAATCTCATTAGTGGAAAGATCTCTGTTAAAGTGATAATCACATTTGGATTTCTTTTTCTCGATATGATTGCTGAATGATCTTCCTCTATTAAACATTCTCACCATAGTTTGGTTAAGAATATGTTCAGCGGAATGCATACAAGGATCGTAATCTTTTGACATAACTTAAATTTGTTTTATAATATTTTTTATATTACCAACTATTATTGTGAATTCTTTCCGGTTTGAATCTTTCTTCCGTTGTTACTTCTTCACCCGGATAACCAATAGATAAAAGTGATATTGGAACTATATTTTCCGGTAATTTAAAGAGATTAGTTAAACCTTTCATATATTCTTCAACAGGATAAGCACTAATCCATACAGCGCCCAACCCGAGATCGTGTATGGCTAATAATGCATTTTGTGTAGCAGCGGCACAATTAAGGGCAATAAGTTCAATATTTTGTTCTAAGGTTTTATCTCCACATATAATTATTGCCAGAGTTGTTTCTTTTAACATCTCAGCATGTGGGATTGCTTTTAAAATTTCATCAAGTAGTTCTCTTTTATCAATAGCTATATATTGCCATGGTTGGTTGTTGAATGCAGATGGGGCATACATGGCTGCTTTCAATATTTTAGTAATTTGATCTTCGGAAATTTTTTTATTTGTATATTTCCTAATGCTTCTCCTGGTAAGAATTGCTTTGAATGTTTCCATTTGTATTCCCTAATTTTTTCAAAAATATACTAAATAAACTTAAGAAATTTCTACAATAAATTAATGTTAACTTTCCAATTTAGCCGACGGAGGATTATCTTAAAGCTGATATTGCATATAGAAAAAATATATTACTGGCGATGAATTTGTATATTTTTATAATTGAGATATTGTTTGATATAGTGTTGTTCAAGATATAATAGATGCTTATGAAAAATTTAGAAACAATGAAGAGATATAAAAACTAAGAAATATAATTTGTCATTTCGGGTATAATGGTCAAAAACGGTTGCTGAAATAGCTGCAAAATGTTCTTTGATATATATTTATTGGGAGTAAACTCAAAACAAATGAGATTGTGATGAAAAAAAACATTGTTTGTATTGTAATTCTCCCAAAGTTAAATGCAATGGTAAAAACTCTAAAGGCAAGCAGCGATACTTATGCTTGAGTTGTGGTAGAGCATTTCTCTGGAAATCAAACAAGTCTCTGGAACAAAAAAGATTTTTGTGGTTTAAGCAATGGATAACTGAAGGATACAGTGTCAGAGAAATAGCTCAGATGTATAGAGCTAGTCATTCTACAGTTAGAAGAGTTATTACATATTGGCTTAAACAAACACCTGGTGATTGTAAAATTGATTACTTAAAGATAAAACATCTTATCCTCGATGGAACTTTCTTAAATCGTCCAAGAGGGTTATACGTTGCTTTGAACTCAGAGAATCATCAGGTAATTGATTCTGCTGTTAATATACGAGAATCAGCAAAAGACCTTCTGATTTTTTACACTAAGCTTGCTGAACTCGGAATAAGACCGGAAAGTGCTACAACAGATGGAAATACGCAGCAAATTAAATACTTAAGAATGATTTGGCCAGAGATTATCCATCAGCGTTGTATTGTTCACGTTCAGCGTCAAGGCTTAAGCTGGTGTAGAAGAAATCCTAAGCGAACTGATGCGAAACATCTTAGAGAGTTGTTTCTAAAACTAACAGAAGTAAAAACAAAGCAGCAATCACAGAGATTTATAAAAGCTGTTTATGCCTGGGAAAGGAGGTTTGGTACTGGGGTAGAATCCTCACCAAACCGTGGAAAAGTTTTTAGCGATGTTATAAGAGCCAGAAGTATGTTACTTAAAGCATTGCCCAACCTTTTCCATTATATAGATAATTCTAAAATTGCTCGTACAACCAATGCATTAGAAGGCTATTTCAGTCGTGTCAAAGAACATTACCGCTTACATCGCGGTTTATCAAAAACTAACAGAATAAATTATTTTAAATGGTACTTTTTCTTAAAACCAAAATAAAAATTAGCAACCGAAAATGACTATTATACCCATTTCGACCGAATCTGCGAGTGAGAAATCTTTAATACCAATAAGTGAATGATTTCTCCCGCTGGTCGAAATGACTTGGACATAGTTTCAATCCTTTGTTAAATTAATTATTCAAAACCTTTTTGCTTTCATTCCAGAATTTATCCATCTCTTCCAAATTTGATTCGTTAATTTTTCTGCCGGTTTCCTGTACTCGCTTTTGAACATAATTAAATCTATCAATAAACTTTTTATTTGTTTTGCGTAATGCATATTCGGGATTTACATTTAAGAATCTTGCATAATTAACTAAAGCAAAAAACACATCTCCAATTTCACTTTCTAATTCTTCATTTATTCCATCTTTGGATTTTTGATCCGCCGCGGCGGATTGAATTTTGACTTCCTCCTGGTGCATCTCTTCAATTTCTTCAATAACTTTTTTCCAGACATCTTCTTTCTTTTCCCAATCAAATCCTACTTTTGCCGCTTTCTCCTGCAGTCTGTGTGCTCTTTGGAGAGCAGGTAAATTTACAGGAACACCGTCCAGCACAAAGTCTCTGCCTTCCTGCATTTTAATTTCTTCCCAGTTCTTTTTTACTTCGTGTGAGTCGGCAACTTTAACATTACCAAAAACATGCGGATGTCTGCGGATTAATTTTTCCTTTATTGCTTCAATTACTTCTTCCAATTTAAATTCATTTTTTTCTTCAGCCATAATTGAATGAAAGACAACGTGAAGTAAAACATCGCCAAGTTCTTTTTTTAATTCTTCGTAGTCTTTATTGTCAATAGCTTCTACAACTTCATATGCTTCTTCAATTGTAGCAGATTTAATTGAATCATTTGTCTGTTCTCTATCCCATGGACATTCAACTCGCAGCCTCCTTACAATATCAACTAATTCTTTAAAATTATCTTCAATCATATTTTAAAACCTTTATTTGTAAATTGTGAAAGTAAATTTTCATCGTTTGAAAAACAAAAATACTAAAAATGATTCGTGTTAAAAAAATAATTCCGGAAACTGGTCTATCTTGTTTAGATAGCTTTACTCAACTCAGGATTGTCATTTCG